>JADFZU010000060.1 GCA_015232365.1 Magnetococcales bacterium
TTTGGAACTGCAAAAAAAACGGGTTGCCCAGATTGTTGCAGGCCGGGCAGAAAACCTGCTTCTAATGGTTGAGCACCCACCGGTTTACACTCTAGGTAGGTCAGGTAGAGATACAGATGTATTGGTAAATACCATACAGGTGATAGAGAGTGACCGTGGCGGAGGAGTTACCTATCATGGTCCGGGGCAGATGGTGGCCTACATAGTCTGTGATTTAAGGCCCAATGCAAAAGCTGTTCGGGCACATGTCGACCGTTTAGAGAGGGTAGTTATAAAAACCTTGCAGGAGTTGGCAGTAACCGGGGTTGTTGAGCCGGAAAATCCTGGGGTTTGGGTTGATGGGGCAAAAATAGCAGCGTTGGGGGTGCGGATTAGCCGAGGAGTGGCCTATCATGGGGTAAGTCTTAACCGCAGGCCTGATATGGCCCATTTTAAGGGTATTATCCCCTGCGGGCTTACCGGACGTCCGGTTACATCTCTATCGGAGTTGGGTATTGATATCTCCCGGCCGGAGCTTGAAGAGCGTTTTACATCGGCGTTTGTTGATGTTTTTTCTGCTACAATATTAAATGAAAATAGCTACTAAGAGAAGATTATGCGTGAATTAAACACCCCATACCTGTCAGCAGATATTATTATTGAGCTACTGGATTATCCGGGACGGCCTATTGTTTTGATAGAGAGAAAAAACCCTCCCCATGGCTGGGCGGTTCCTGGTGGTTTTATTGATGTTGGCGAAAGGGTTGAGGTTGGAGCCAGGCGGGAGGCTCTTGAGGAGACCGGGCTTGTGGTGGAGCTTGTCGCTCTTCTGGGCCTCTACTCCAACCCGGAGCGTGATCCACGTTTTCATACCGCTACCGCAGTTTATGTTGGTCAGGCTCACGGCTCTCCTGTAGCTGCTGATGATGCTAAAGATTTCCGTATTGTTGATGTTGATGCTCTACCAGACAAACTTGCCTTTGATCATAGTCTGGTGCTGGCTGATTATCTTGATTTTCGCAGCAACGGTAAGGTTGCACCACTTTTTAAGGATTAACTATTGATGGTTGTTTTCCAAAAGTCAAAATACCGCTATCTGGCTGCTGCGGTGGCTACTGTTTCTATATGTCTGGTGCTGTTTCTCTCCCTGGTCCCACAGAGCCGGGCGGCTCTGCCCCTTGCTGTTAATGGCAACCCCATGCCTAGTTTGGCAGATATGGTTGAGAAGGCTATCCCGGCTGTTGTCAATATCTCCACATCAAGCCGGATTAAAGTGCTGGAAAATTCGTTGATGAGCGATCCATTTTTTCGGCGTTTTTTTGACCTGCCTAAACACAAACAGCGGTTTCGTGAGAATAAAAGTCTCGGTTCCGGGGTTATAGTTGATGCCAAAAAAGGTCTGATTATAACCAACCATCATGTGATTAAAAAGGCAGATAAGATAACTGTTACTCTCTCTGATGGCCGGTCGATCAGGGCAAAAATTGTTGGGGTTGACCCTGAGACCGATGTGGGAGTGATTCAGTTAAACAACCGTAGCAGTTTGACCGCTTTACCAATGGGTAATTCCAACCTGCTGCGTGTCGGTGATTTTGCTGTAGCTATTGGCAATCCGTTTGGTCTTGGGCAGACTGTTACATCTGGAATTATCAGTGCTTTGGGGCGTAAGGGGTTGGGGTTGGAGGGGTATGAAGATTTTATCCAGACCGATGCCTCCATCAATCCTGGTAACTCTGGCGGGGCGTTGGTTAACCTCCGTGGCGAATTGGTTGGCATCAATACCGCTATTTTTGCTCGTGGTGGTGGTAATGTTGGTATTGGCTTTGCCATTCCCATTGAGATGGCCCAGCGGATTATGTCCCAACTGGTGGAGTATGGTGAGGTGCGTCGGGGTTTGCTGGGGGTAAGAGCACAAGATCTTACTGCTGAGTTGGCTGCAGCGTTTGGGCTGCGTATCAGGGATGGTGCGGTTATCACTCGGGCGGTTCCTGGTTCTGCAGCAGCTAAAGCCGGGCTTACGGCTGGGGATATTATTGTCCAGGCCAATAAACGTAAAATTCGTGACTCTGCCGATTTGCGTAATGTTATAGGGCTTTCTCGCATTGGTGAGAAGGTTACTTTGACCTACATCAGAAACGGCAAAAAGAACAAGGTGACTGTGGTGGTGTTGGAGCCTAAACGGTTGCGTAAGAGCGGGCATGAGATAGACCGCCGTTTTACCGGAGCAGTTTTAGAGGTGTCGTTTAAAGAAAACGGTAAGGAGGGTATAAAGGTGATGAGTGTTAAGCCGCAAAGTGCTGCTTGGCTCTCTGGTCTTAGGAGTAAGGACCAGATCCTCTCGGTCAACCGTAAGAGAGTTAGAACTTTTGATGAGTTGAAAGCGGCTGTTGCTAAAGATCGCCGGCAGATGTTGATTAATATTCAGCGCGGTGATGAGGGGCTATTTGTTCTGGTTAGGTAGTTTATTTAATAAGGAAACAGCGGTGGAATTTTTCTTTTGCTTTAAACGGCTTGCAGCTTTTTGTGCCATACCAAGACTCCATCTGGTAAGGGGGGGTGGCCGTTTCCAGGCCCAGCCAATTAAATGGTTGCTTTTTTTTTCTATGCTATTTGTCGTAGCTCCTGGCAAAGTAGAAGGGGCCAATAATAGGGTGCTTTTGGAGAGGCACCTCTCTCTTGATCTGCCGGATATAAGTATTACTGGTAAAGTCAGTATTTTTTCTCTTAATCCTCTTACCGGGCAGTTGGCGATTAAAACCGCTGATGGAGATCCTCGTAGAATTTTTGAGTTGATATCCGAGAGTTCCGGCCTGCTTCACGGACTCTCTACCAAGCTACCAATCAAGCAGATTGTCATTAAAGATTGTCTTATTACCATGACCAGCAAAGGGGTGGAGTTCAACTTAAAGAGTGCAGATATTCCCGACGGCCGCATAGAGGATCTCTCTGGCTTTTTTAGTCAGAAGAAAGTTTGGGAGGTTAGTAGTGGCAAGTTTATCTTGAACTCTTTTCCATTTCCCGGTACAGAGTGGGAGAAAATCAGAAAACGGGCCGATATTTTTCCTCTAGGTTTTTCATCTTTAGTTGCCAATGGGCAGCAGCGTGTTGGTAAGATTGAGATTAAAGATGTTTTCACAAAGGTTATCCAGACAAAAGAACTTAAAATACTCTTTGAAGAGCCAAACAAAGAGCAGTTTGATATATCTCTTGATGCCAAGCATATAAGGGTTGATGAACCAAGAACAATTACTGATGCAACTGGTCTTATAAATGATGTTATGGACTATGCAGGCAAAGCGGCCCAGCTAGGTGGTATCTTAACCTTTGACCGGGCGATGGTTAGGGGAGTTATTCGCAAGACATCCCACATCAAGGTTAATCCGCTAAGGTTATCGGCCCCTGATCTTCAGGTTTGGGGAACAGTAGAGGCAAAACGCCGTCCAGAACCGGGAACTATAGAGATAGACCTAACAGCCAAGCGGCCAGGAAGAGCTGAGGAAAGCTTCCACTGGCAGCCAGAAAAAAAGTAGATGCCTCTATGTTATAGGGGCAGGGGGCATGCCTCCATGCCGGGTTTGTGTAGTGCCCACGGTTTTGCCAGTTGTTGCTTGGGATATTTTTTAGCAAGTGAATTAGTTCATGAAACAGAGCTGTACGTATCCAACCTATCCTGCAACATAAGCCCATCCAACAGGTATTTTGTTGCCCAGTTTGGGTATCCGGCCCGCATATAACTGCCTAATAAAATCGGTTGGGAGCCAGCAAGTGCACCTATTAGGTTGTGGTCTGGGTTTGTTTTTGCTTGTAGGGCTTTTAGATAGTTTAATAGTCTGTTGCCTGCCTCCATATAGTGGTTTTCTCCGGTTATTTCATATAGCCGCAAACAAATTACTGCTAGTTGTGCACTTCCGGTTAAGCAAGAGCTTAAACTTGCTGGCTGCCAGTCAGAGAAAAATCGTCCGGCTAGGAACCCTTTTTTGCTTATGTGTGGGATGATCGGGTCAGTTCCACGGCGTACTGCTTCTAGCATATCATCACGTTTTGCCAACACCCCTACCTCGAGAAGACCTTGCAGAGTATAGCCGATGGTGTGGGTTAGTGGAGCATCTGGGTTGGTGAGGTCGTTGTTGGCAAACCAGCCGTTTTCAGCTTGCTGGCCCATAGCTGCTTCTGCAGATATAATGGCTGCTTTAATATATTTTTTTTCAGCCAAAAGCTCGCCAAAACGGTATAAAGCCCAGGCACATAGAACGTTATAAGTTTTTATTTTTGCTGAAGAAACAAAATCACCATGGGTCTGAAAGTGGCCGTCTTCACCAAGGTCTTGCAGTAAAAAATTTGCTCCTAGGCGTGCTGAATTGAGAACCTTTTCATTATTAGTCTGATCCAACAGGGAGCTGAAACCTTGCAGAACCATGCCGGTATTAAAAATAGCCGGTTGCTGTTTTTCAGCACTACATAGAGGGCCGCCCTGAACAGCACCAGAGACCATCTGAACCTCACTCTCCCACTCAGCCATGGCCAAGGCATGGGTCATGGACTCTTCGGAGCCGTATTGCCGGTGGTGATCGATTAATGATTGTATAATATAACCGGTAGTTTCTGGGTATGACTCTCTCCACTCCATACGGGAGTTGTTATTGAGAAAATAGCCAAGGGAGACTCCGTTGTCAGGAGTTGTTTTTTGAGCAGCAAGCAGCCATCTTCGTGCCAGCTCTGCCCGCTCTCTGCTCTCTCCTGTTATGGGGGTGGTTGAGTTGGTTAGATAATTTAATTGATCTTTAATAACCAGAGAGCGAAAACTTGCAATCTGATCTCCAAATAGATTGCCTGCCCTGGCCCATATATCAACTGCTGCCCAGTAGTTCTCTTTTAGGCTTTTGTTTGCCATACGTCGGCTTAGAATGTGGCGTAGAGTGGTTGTTTTCATATAGAGAGCCACATAAATTTAATGGTTAACTGTACCATATTGATGTTTTTCCATTGAAAATAGCGAAGAGGAACCCCATATTGCAAGTATTAGCCAATAAGCCAGGAAATTTGATAAATCAATAACGTCTCCAATTTGTCTAAGTTTCCTGGATAAGATTTACTAGAGTGTCTTTTATTAGGAGTTTAGAAGCTATGTCCGTTACACTTACTAAAAATGCCGTAAAAAAACTATCCGGCCTGTTTGCTGAAGAGAACAACCCAAATCTAAAATTAAGAATTTTTGTTTCTGGTGGTGGCTGTTCCGGTTTTCAGTATGGCTTTACCTTTGATGAGAATCAAGAAGAGAGTGATACGGTAATTGAAGAAGAAGATGTTAAAGTTTTGATTGATACCATGTCTTTAGGCCACCTGTCCGGATCAGAGGTGGATTATGTGGAAGATCTTAATGGTGCTCAATTTGTTATTCAAAACCCCAACGCTGCTAGCACTTGTGGTTGTGGACAATCTTTTACACCAAATGGTAAAGGTGGGTGTAGCAACACTTAGCTCTGACTAAACTTAAAGACCCGGCTAATCGCCGGTTTTTTTTATTTTTTTTGCATATTTAGTGCTTGTATTATCACCCTATAGAGACCATATAATCAAATATCTGGTTAATTGTGATTAATATGCCTTTTGACGTTTTGTTTGATTACGGAAATAACTAACATGTCCAAAAAGACTAAAGATCAGGAAGATAGTGAGTCCCAAGTTGACACTGAAGCTGAAGAGGTTAAGGTTGTTGAGGTGGAAGAAGTTGTGGCAGAATCGGATGCCAAAGAATCTGAAGTAGAAGAGAATCTGCCGGTTGATCTGACAAAAATACTTCCCGGTGAGCTGGTTATATATCCTCTTGGCGGACGACCGTTCTTTCCCGGGATGTTGACCCCTATCCAGGTTGATGGCTCTCCATATTATGAGATAATCCAAAAAGCTCTGGACACCCCAGGGAAGATGTTTGGCATTGTTCTGAGCCAGGCTGAAGATGGTAAAGATGTGTTCGATCCGGATAAACTTTTCAAGTTTGGTACAGTTGCCCGGATTATGGAGTCGGCTATTGATGAAGATAAAAAGCAGGTTAAACTACTCGCTGAGGGGCTGTCCCGTTTTGAGATAAAGGATATCATTGCCAGAACCCCGCCAATTATCGCTACTGTGGTTCATCATGAAGAGCCATCAGAGTTAAGCGATGCTGATGCTGATCTTCTAAAACCGTACACAATGGCGGTGATCAGTACCCTGAAAGAGATTTTAAAATATGACTCTCTCTATCAGGAACAGGTTAAAATGTTCCTCTCCCGGCATAACTTTGGCGAACCAGACCGTTTAGCCGATTTTGTCGCTTCTATGACCAGTTCAAAACGAGAAGAGCTACAAGAGGTTCTAGAGACTTTAGAGATTCGTGCTCGTCTGGAGAAGGTTCTATCGTTGCTTAAAAAAGAGCTGGAGATGGTAAAGCTCCAGGATAAAATCTCCCGTCAGGTTGAAGATAGCATATCCGACAACCAACGGCAGTTTTTCCTCCGTGAACAACTTCGTGAGATCCAGAAAGAGCTGGGAATTACCAAAGATGACCGAACTGCTGATGTCGACCAATACCGTGACCGTTTGAAAAAACTGACATTAACTGAAGAGGTCGAAAAAAAGATCAATGATGAGTTGGATAAGCTATCGGTACTTGAGACCGGTTCTTCAGAATATGGAGTTACCCGCAACTATGTCGACTGGTTGACCAGTCTGCCTTGGGGTATTTTCTCCACTGACAAGCTTGAAATAAAACGGGCGAGAAATATTCTCAACCGGGACCATGACGGTCTGGAAGATGTTAAAAAACGTATTTTAGAGTTTTTGGCAGTTGGAACCCTGAAAGGTGAGATTGGCGGTTCTATTATTCTCCTGGTAGGACCACCTGGTGTTGGTAAAACTTCAATTGGCCGTTCCGTAGCCAGAGCTGTTAAACGGGAGTTCTTCCGCTTTTCTGTAGGTGGTATGCGGGATGAGGCGGAGATTAAAGGCCATCGTCGGACCTACGTTGGTGCTATGCCTGGTAAGATTTTGCAGGCTCTACGCTTGAAAAAGGTCGCAAATCCCATAATCATGCTTGATGAAGTTGATAAAATTGGTGCCAGTTACCAGGGTGATCCCGCCTCTGCCCTTCTAGAGGTGCTGGACCCAGAGCAGAATATTGAGTTTTTAGATCACTATATGGATGTTAGGTTTGATCTTTCAAAAATTCTTTTTATCTGTACTGCCAACCAGACCGATACCATACCCCGGCCTCTGTTAGACCGTATGGAGGTGATCCGTCTCTCAGGTTATATAACCGAAGAGAAACTAAAAATTGCACGTAACCATTTGATTAAAAAACAGCTTGATAAAAATGGTCTGGATGGCTCACATCTACGTTTTTCCAAAGAGGCTCTCAGAACCATAGTCGAGGGTTATGCAAGAGAGGCTGGTGTCCGGCGGCTTGAGCAGAAAATAGGCTCTATTGCCAGGAAAGCAGCGGTAAAAATTCTTGAAGGTGAGGCAGAAACACCAATCAGAGTTGGCCATGCCCAGGTTATCGATTTCTTGGGAAAACCGGATTTCCGCAACGAAAAACCTTTTAAAGGTATTGGTATAGTAACCGGCTTGGCCTGGACATCTTTAGGTGGTGTTACCATGGATATTGAAGTGTTAAATGTCGGTGGCAGTAAACCTGGCTTTACCCTGACCGGGCAGCTTGGCGATGTTATGAAAGAGTCGGCTGAGATTGCCCTGAACCATGTGAAAAGCCATATTAAAAAACTTGGTGGTGATCAAAAACGGCTATTTGATGAGATGATCCATATTCATGTTCCAGAAGGGTCAACCCCAAAAGATGGACCGTCAGCAGGTATAGCCTTGGCTACTGCTCTGCTCTCCATGAGTAAAAATCAGGCGGTGCCAAGACAGATAGCCATGACCGGCGAAATCACCCTGACTGGTCAGGTGTTGGCAATTGGTGGTGTGCGAGAGAAGGTTATTGCCGCAAGAAGGGTAGGTATTAGAGAGCTGTTTCTGCCTGAGGCAAACCGGAAGGATTATGAAGAGGTTCCAGACTATATCCAGGAAGGTTTTACCGTACATTTTGTGAAAAAATTCAGCCAGGTAGCAAAACTGGTGTTTGGGTGATGTCCCTGTTTAAAGTTTAATTAATAGCTCCGGCTGACAAGGTTGGCCGGAGTGAATAAGGTCATGGAAAACTCTAAATTTTGCTTGCAACAAGATGGATAACCGGTAGTTTCCAGGCTCGGCCCATTAAAACTGAAACTGCACCAAGTGCAGCAAAAACGGTTATAACCACAACTGAAAAACTGAAGAAAAAAGAGCCAATAACAGGAATGTAGAGGCTGAAGATAGCAATCACACCCCATATCCACAACACCACCCCTTGCCGGGCATGAAAATGAACATACTCATCTTCTTTAGGGTTGAACATCAGTGGCACTAAGCAGAGAATAGACAAATAGCTGCACACTGCTAGGGCTTTAACTTTTGGATTATCAGCTCTTTTTAATGTCCAAGATGTTTTTGGCATATTGCCTCCTTTAGCCTATACTCTATAGTTGTTTGTACACCACTGGCACGACCTCTTGATTCACCTGGCAAACCGAAAAAAAGTATTATAGCCAATAAATTGATTTCAATTTTTCCTGGTTCAGAAGATAAATCAATATGTTGAGCAATTAAACCTAGATTCGGCAGTTGTTCGTAGATCGCTTGTGCAATCTCTTGATTCACCAGGCAAATCAGAAAAAAGTCTCATCAACAACAAGGTGACTTCGATTTTTCCTGGTTCACCAGACAAACCAATATGTTATGCCATTAATGCATGCCCAACTGCCGAATCTAGGTTAAAGCCTACCCATCTGCCGAATATAGTTTTAAGCTAAATAGACTGAACTCAACATAAACAGTAATGAGAATTATTCTTTTTCAGGCTAAATGTCAAAGAAGAAAATATTCTATGAGTGAGTATGTATCAAAATTTTTTAGAGTTATTTTGGAGTAGGGGAGCTGATTCAAGGAGGGGTTGGGTTTTTGTGATTTATAAGTGCCAGACATACAAAAAGGTTACACAGCTAAGCGCAACCTTTTTGTAGCAACCAAACAAGCAACTCTATTTTTGCGTCGTTATTAAATTACAGCTTTAATAACAAAAATTACAATAAATACCAAACCAAGGCCGCCAGCAACTATTGTACGAAGACGATGATCTTCTGGTGCTTTTTCACAATGTGACCAGCAGCCGGGACACTTGTCGGTGCCAACCTCAAAATATTCTTCACAATCTTTGCAATAATATCGAGCCATGAAAGATCCTGTAACTCTCTAAATAAGCTGGTTGAAACGAGGCTATCAAGTCACCACTTTCCGTTATCTTTAAAAATGTACACTACAATGAATCAGTTGATTTATAGGAGTGATGCAAAAGGGAGTAATCCTATATATTTTACTTTAAACTGAGACATCAAGACCTTTTGAGTGCTGTTTAGAATCACTATTACCTGCCGAAGTCTGTCCGGCATTATTGTCACTCTTCATTTCTGCTTTAGAAACCAAATCTGGTTTAGCATCTTTGATAGCCTGTGCTACAGCACTGCTCTGTTGAGTGACGGAGTTATTTGAATGTATTGCGTTAATCATCATTTACCTCCTATTTAAGGCAAAATGGTTCCACAAGGGTTGATTGTAATATCTAATGAATTTGGGCAATTCGTTTTACAGGTCATGCCCGGACCGTGTAGATACTATCCCTTCAGGGTATGCTATCTGTCCTTGCTATGCTTATCGACAGTTGTTGATTTTAACAAAAGCGGAATTTGTAAAAAAATCAAAAAAATTTCTAAACCGATGGAGCTGTAATTGATGGAATGCTTGTTATTTGATGTATTTAGACCTGTTTTTCTGTAACGGTAAAAAGGTGGGGTTCTATCTTTGATTTTAGCCGTAGAGAGGTGTTGGCAGCATCTGAAGACTTGTAGAGTTGACGCATAACTACCGAATCATGGATTATCCATCAGAGATTACGACTCTGTTTCTTCCAGAGTTTTTTGCTTTGTATAGTGACATGTCGGCACGTTTGAGGGCGTTGTCTAAAGACTCCTCATGGTGTCTGAAGGCAACGCCACTACTTATAGTGATGGTTCTATCTTTCATGGCCCCTTCAAAACGAAGTTCTGAAACCTTCTGTCTGATTCTCTCGACAATTTCGATGGCACTATCTTGAGGGGCTCCAACCAGGAACGTTACAAACTCTTCACCTCCCATACGCACAGGGATATCTACACTTCTTACCCCGTCTATAATAACACTGGCTACCTCTTTTAAAACTTCATCGCCTCTATCGTGGCCAAAGGTATCATTTACCGATTTAAAATGGTCAATATCAAACATGACAACAGCTAAGTTGGCATTTGGATCACGATCATGGACCCGGCAGAGACGGTCAGCAGTGTCTAACATATAAATACGGGTATAAAGATTGGTCAGAGGGTCACGAATCGAGCGTTGATAAATTTTCTCCCGCTCTTGGTCCATGGTCTGAAAAAGCACTTCACGCTCTATAGCTACACCTAGTGGGCCGCTGATCTGGAACAGTACATTTGCTAGCTCATCATCAATTACCACTGATTGGTTCATTCTGAAAATCACCAAGGTAGAGACTTTTTTCTCCTCAAGGCAAAACAGTGGCAGAATAAGCCCATGGTTTTTTTGTCCGTTGAGATCTACCTGCTCTATCACTATATATGGCCTTAGGCCATCCCCATCCCAATGCTCTCTTGATTTGCCCATAAAAGATTTACACTCTTTTGGTAGCTCGTCAAAATGTGCCCTAAAGTTGGTTTCAGGAGCGAGGTGTAGAATCCTGTCATCTGACATTAGTGAGTAGAATTCAATTCTTTCTGCAGGGATGAATGGCTTTGTTGAGGTGAGAAATTTTTCGGCAACCTGTTTGAAATCTCTGTGCAGAGTCATAATCTGCATAACATCCTGCAACATTTTATTTAGCTGGGATAGTCTATGAAAGTCAGAGTTGGTTTTGGTCATGAGAAAGAGGCCGCAATCCAAGGATTTTAGCTGACTTATCATAAATGCAATAAGATGTTTTGGAATTATGGAGCCGTGTTGTGGTGCTATGAGTTCAATTTGTAGTTCATCAAGCTTGCATAGGCTATGTACCAGAATATCTTTGTGGGGCATGTAGTGTTCATGAAATGGTCGAATTGCCTCAAAATATTTCTTATCCTTGGCTATCAGGCTCCATTCTTCAGATATTCCACCAAAAAGATCGCTGGAGAAGAGGATTCCGCTCTCTTTGTCAAAAGTACAAAATGCTCCGGGAAAGTGCAGGTATGGCGTAAAGATGAACTGTAACTCCCGCCCGCCAATATCAAGTTTCCACTCGCCATTTTCAACACAGACCATTGGCATATTAAAACCGTAATGTTTAATAAGTGTGTTGGTTCGCCAATGACTTAGAACTACTGCATCATCCCTGTTGACCATTCTGTCAATTATTGGCAGAGAGCTGGTTATGTCTGGGTCTTGATGTTGACAGAGAAAATAGCGAATGTTGCTAAATGGGATTATCTCTTCGATCTTGCGCAGGGTGGTATCTATGGTTATGACCGAACCTGGATCAATTAAAATTGATTGATCGCCATGTACAATAAGATAGGAGTGGCATTGAAAATTATCCTCTGGAAGGTATGCCCCTACCCACCAAATCTTTGGAGCCAGTTGAATAGGTTTGGCAGTGTCTGCACTATTTAGGGAGAGAATTTCCTCTTTTTTCATCTGTTTTTAATCCATAAAAATTAAATATAGAAACTTGAGTGGCAAGATAGAGCACCATAAGCAGAAGAAAAGTGTGTTTGAGCAAACTTTGTTAACCAATGTTAATGTAAAAGGGTGCTTTGATCAATGCAATGAATGATCTGCTGTCATATTTTTTGTCGATGAAAAAGATCTCTGCCAATGTTTGCTGTTGAGTATTAATGAATTGGGTCTAATACCGTACGGAATTGTTATACCATATGGGTAGAAATCTCTGCGTAAAATAAGTCTCGTCCATAAATTAAAAAGAGTCACTCTCCTCACCTGTTATTAGTTCATCTAAAAACAGTGAAAAAAGATTTTTAATTATAGGCATGGCTGATAATAGCCGATGGTCGGCATCTAGCAGGTGTAGCCTGGTCTTCTGCTTTTGCGAAAAAGTTATTGCATTGGCCACAGGAACCACATCATCACTCCAGCCATGGACTACGGAGGTTAGTTTTGCAGATGCTATAGGGTTCTGATTTTTATATCCATCAAGGTAGAGGGCTGGAGCCAGTAAAAAAAGCCCTTTTGGTTTAATCTGTTTCGATGCGACGATGGAGATATACGACCCCATACTTGAGCCGACCAGAACTAATGGTGCAGGGTGATTGCTGGCTATATTTAGCAGTTTATCGACCCGGCTGTCAGGTGAGTTTATGGTTCGGTAGTCCATACTTAAAGTTTGGCAGTTATGCTCTTTAGCGACAGCCGTCAACTGCAAAATTTTACTGCCGTTTGGTGTACCCTCTTTACCGTGGGAGAAGATAATAAGAGGTTTGGATATAGCCATTTTTAATTTTCGAGAGTTTTCCAACTCTTCCACCTTCCCGTTAATAGTTGTGGGAATATTTTCATAGCTGCTGTGGTTTCGCTGCGATAGTTTTCAAACTGAACATGGTTATCCGGCATGTCTGCTTTTACGGTAATACCCCATAGAGGAGTATTGCCAAAAGGTAGTAGTGAGTAGCGGACATCGCCGATAATTGAGCTGTTTTCCGGGTGGTAAGCGATATAGCCGTCACTAAAATGTTTGAAACGGTAGATATCAGTTATAAGTGTTGAATCTTTTGGTAAGTTAGTCAAACCATCTCTTAGCTTGAAAATTGGTAGGGGCTCTCCGGGAAAAAATAGCGGTGAGCTTAGTGGGCTAACCCTTACAGCGGTAATATAGTATCTACCTTCGCTTTGATAAACTGTACGCCAGACCAAGAGATTGCCCATTGTTGGTTTAACTACCAACCTTTCAATGGAGTGACCCCGGTCTTTAGCCAGTTTTTTAACTACAACCGCAGCTTGTCCCTGTTGGTTGGCTCCAAAGAGAAAATAGCCGGCGACAAACAGCCAGCCTCCTCTTGCAAAATAGGGGGAGAGCCGTCTCCAGCCAAAAAATATAGAGATAATAATGGTGATGGAGAATATCGGATCAACTACAGATATGATATTCCAGGCAATGCGTTCATTGGAGAATGGCCAGAGCAGTTGGGTTCCGTAGCTGGTAAAACAGTCTAAAAGCCCACTGGTTGCATAGCCGGCCATGGAGTATTTTAATAGTTCATTAAAGGCGATTCGGTTTTTATACAGGAGCCACAGCAGAGCAGCAACAATCAATCCACCAAATGGAATGAAAAGCAGGGAGTGGCTAAACTGGCGATGAAAATCCAGTGTAAGCAGGGAGTCGGTACTAGATGAGATTATAATATCTGCATCAGCAGGCAGTCCGGCAAAAAACCCGATCCAGGTAGCCCGGCGAATATTTTTAGGGCCAGCAACGGCCTGGGCAGCTAAAGCTCCAACAATTCCTTGTGTTACAATATCCATGTTTTTTCTTGTTTGGTTGTCATAGTAGAGGTTTCAGCCACTGCCTATAATCCAGATTGGGTAGTTGTTCGCATATCACCTGCACAACATCTTGATTCACATGGTAAATCAGAAAAAAGTCTCATCACCAATAAGGTGACTTCTATCTTTCCTGTTTCACCATACGAGCCAAAATTCTGCACCATTAATACACGTCCAACTGCCAAATCTTGATAATCATAGGAGCCTGTCGGGCAGGGAACCTAGGGTTACAGAGTCAACATATTGCGTGTTAATGTCAATATTTTATAGTCATGATTGAGCCTATGTTGGGTGGTTATAACAATAGATACCATGGTTATTAGTCTGTTGAAAAAGTTCAAGCAGATAACAGTGAGATTATAACAGCAAGTAGTTTGATTTTCTCAGGCAATATGCACAGTTGACTTTCCCCCATCTTCAAGAATATCTAAAACCCTCTGTCGCCATGCAGTACGAAAGGCTTTTTTAAGTTCCGGATCATGGTTTCCAGAGAGAACCTGACCCATTTTTTCGCCAATACCCGGTGCCGGAGGAAAAGTTGCAGGTGAGTAGGTCAAGGAGATTTTCTCTCCTGTATCCAGCCGTTTAAAGGTGACAAGCCCCGCACCATCGACATTAAAGCGAAGCAGATCTTTACGAACATACTGACCTGCCAAACCATGAAATCCCTGAGCGGCAGCAGCTCCAGTCAACAGGGTAAAGACCTGGCTTAACGGTCCATTTACCCCCTCATCATGAGCAGCAGAGAGCTCAACGCTAACTCCACCTCTTTGTGGAGTTTCACCATCAGGATAGAGGTTGTCCAAAGCCACTTTAACCAATAAAAAAGCTCCTGCGACGGTAGGGCAGGCGTGTCCAGATAGCTTTACTGCATCATCAAATGTATAGGTAAATTTCCCATCACCAGCACCTAGCAGCTCTCCTAAAGGGTCGTAGAGGGTTATGGATGGATTGGTTGGGAATAGGCTGGTGTTTTCAGTGTTCATTAAGCTCTCCATTCAAAGTGATAGGCTAAGGATGGTAGTATATATCTCTTTAATCCCATAAGCTACAACCTGATCCTTGCAATATTTGGAGTCTAAACTCAACTTAATCTCTTCTCTAGACAATGCAATAGCTGCTAATATAATTAACGATAGAATAGACGGCGAAAGGCTAAACAAGTAGAGCAAGACTAAAAAAGTTTAATAGCTACAAGAGAGCGATTATAGGTTGGCATTTGAATTATTTAATTATTACTCTTAACCAAATTAGCGACAACTTAAAATGAACTGGATTAAATGTTCAGACCAGGAGCCAACCGAGACAGGTCAATACCTTGTCTGCTCTGAGGACAGGGTGGTTTCACTCGGCTATTTTTTCTCGGAGCCAACATCGTTTGGCTTGGATGGCTGGAGCAAAGATAACATTAAATGGTGGGCAAAAATGCCTGAACCACCAGATTCAGATTAAATGAGGATGATGGGTCGTGATTTTCTCAATCTCATCATGTAGCCGCCGTTATGTCACATGCTGAGTACTGTTCAATTCAGCCAGCCCTCTCCAGCATATTGTGAATATATAGCAGATTTTCTTTCAAGATGTACAGACCCATCAAGTGCAGAATCACGAATTAAAGCGGGTAGTGCACTGAATCTACTTGATAAGATATTAGCAAACCAACAGTAAAGCAAAAGCAATATTTTCAATGGGCATGGTTGGTGAGCTGGAAGATGAAATAAATGGCTGGGCCGCCAGGGAGAAGCAAAAAGAAGGTATGACAGACTGGTCAGCTCTGACAACAAAGCGACAACTTGATAAGGCGATATCATGAATACCAAACCAAAATTAAATGATGATCTGCTGGTTATTGGCTCTGAGCGTCTCAAGAAACGGTTATTAGACCCTGAGTTTAAAGCAGCCTTTGAAGCGGAACAGTTGAGAGCTAAGATAGCAATGGCATTTAAGGAAAAACGGGTTGCTCTTAAAATCACCTAGACAGAACTTGCTAAAAAAGCTCATACCGATCAAAAGGTGATTTCCCGTATTGAAAA
>JADFZU010000061.1 GCA_015232365.1 Magnetococcales bacterium
TGCTGGCTCTGGTGTTAATTTAATAACGTGTGCTAATTTGAGCACTATTGTCTGTTCATGTTTTTGTGATGATTTTTCCACCGCTCTTGGTTGTTGTGTCCCACCTCTTGTTGTTTTAAAGGTTATTGTCCTCTTGTGCAGTGGGGAGTAGGTTGTTGCTGGTTTTGTTGATTGAGTAGTTATAGTTTTTACGGTAGTTTGCTTTGATTTTAACGCTGGAATTTTTGTAGTCTCTGGCAGTAGTAGTGGTCGGGAGTTTGGGTTTTCCTGAACACGGTTTAGATATTTGTTAAATGTATCTTGGTTAATGCTGTTTGCTGACAACTTTTTACCAATCTTTTTGGAAAGGGCCGCAGCGTTGATTTTTGCAGATTTAAGGTTTGCGAAAGGGCCAGCATGAACGACATACCATAATTTATTTGATCTGTCGTAAACACCCAGAATAATGGAACGGTATCCAACTCTGTGCAAAATAGCTGCTTCATGTTGAGCGTAGAGCAATTTTTTGTGTGATGAGGTCTGTATAGTGTATATTTGTCCTTGAGATGAATTTTCTTTTGCAGCAAGAACAGCAGACGGCAGAACCATAATAGAGATTATGATAGTAAACAGCCATATGTAGAGGTCTCTTTGCATCTCTTGAGAATGCTAGCCATAAAGCAGAATGTCAATATCTTAAACAAAAGAGAGTGGCAGATAGTCTTAAATCTCTTTTCTAGCATGGATATTTGTTTAAAAAATTCCGGCTGGGACCATGGAGAGTAGTTATGCAGTTTTTGGAAGATTTTAGCTTAAAAGCAAAAATCAGCTCAGTGCTGCTTATTCCCATGCTTGCTCTGTTATGGTTTAGTACTGTGGCACTTGGAGATGGTTATGAGTTTTTAAATAACATGAAGAGGGTGAATAATCTATCCCAGCTTGCAGTTAAAATCTCTCTTATGCTCAACGAAATCCAGCAAGAGCGAGATATGTCGGTAGGTTTTTTAGGTAGTAGTGGTAAAAATTTCGCAAAAGAGCTTCCCCAGCAACAGAGTGAAAACAGCGATCATCAGATTGATGTTCTCCTGCAATTCATTCAGAGTCTACCAAATGCAAAATATGATGCTGGTTTAAGATCAGCTATTTCTGATGCCATGGAAGAGATTGTTGAGATCCGCTCTATACGGCAGCAGGTAGAAAACCACTCTATAAAAATTGGAGGAGTGGTTGCAATTTATGGCAAGATTAGCAGGCTGTTTTTAAAAAGCATTGAGCGGATTTTTATTTCTACAGAGAGTAGTGAATTGGCAAGTCTGGCCACAGCATACAGCAGCTTTTTAATGCTAAAAGATTATGCTGGTGTAGAGCGAGCAGTATTGACCAACAGTTTTGCCCGAGATGGTTTTGGCAAGGGTATGTTTCGCAAGTTTAATAGTTTGGTCACTGAGCAGAATAGTTTTAAAAAAAAGTTCCTCACATACGCACCGCCTGATCTTCGTATTTTTAGCAAGAACGTACTATCTGATCCTATTATTGATAAATTTAAGCAGATGCGAAAAACCGCTGTTTATAAAGGTTTAAATGGTGGTTTTGCTATTGATCCCAACCGCTGGTATGAGGTTGCGACTATACGGATTGATCTCTTGAAAGAGATTGAGGAGCGTATTTCAGAAAATATTTTGACTTTAGCTGATGATATGCAGGCTTCTGCCAAGGAGAAGCTGCTTTTTTATCGGTTTTTAAACATTGTTTCTGGGGTTTTGAGTTCGGTTTTTATTTTTATAGTTTTTAAGTCTGTAATGGCAAGAGGTAAAGAAGATGAGCCTAATGATTATCTTTCCGGGTTGGAGGAGTTAACAGAGGCGTTGGATTCAGCAGAAGAGCAACCTGCCCATCCTTCTGAGACTTTTGATTATCGGGCATTGATTACAAACTTTGTTGAGGATTCCTTTGCTCCGGTTGAAGGTGGTGAAGAGTTGAAATATAGTCATGATCTTGTTGAGAATGCAATTAGGCAGGGGCACTATTTTTTCCAAATTAACCTCGCTTTAGCTGGTGGTCCGACGGCGAGAAAAATGGAGTTTGACAAGGTTAAGCAGATGGTTGAAAGTGTTGGGCAGGTGGTACTTTCTGATCCTTTGCAGCCAGGTAGTGTTGGAAATTTTACCAATGGGCAGCAGAGGTTGTTTTTCTCGACGGTATTGGAGCAGGATTTACTGTCGCCAATATTGAGTTTACCGAGTAGTGCACTGACTTCTGTGCCAGTACCGTCGAGTATGTCCATTGCGTTTGATAGGCCAAATTCATAGGGGGGCATGAAGCTAAGCCACATTGTCACCCTAATGGGTTTTTTCCAGCCTTACCGGGGTTACCTTGTACTCTGGGCATAGAGTTTGCTCATCAGCTCTGCTACCAACTAATAGATTAGTTCTCGTTTCTGGATGATGAAAGGCCATAAAAAGCAGACCAGGGTTGGTATCACGGCTAATTTTAGCGTGAACCTTAACCCGGCCATTATTAGATACCACCTCAATAATCTCTCCTGTTTTTATACCCAACCTGGCAGCATCAACAGGATGAATCTGAAGATTCTCTCGTTCAGCACCATTTAACATGGCAATTGGTGTACGTCTGGTCATGGAGCCAGAGTTGTAGTGAAATAGAATCCGTCCAGTAGTCAACATAAACGGAAAACTACTATCACATAACTCAAAAGGCTCCTGCCACGGCGTTGGTGTAAAACGGGCTAAACCCCGTATGAAGTTTCCGTCCTTGTGCACAATATCAGTGCCAGGATGGTCCAGGTCAGGACAGGGCCACTGTATAAATCCCAGCTCTTCAAGTCGATGATAATTTATACCGCCCCAATTAGGGGTTAACTCTGCTATCTCAGCCATTACATCCTCTGCCGACCCAAAGCCCAAATCAACACCCATGGCCTTGGCCAACCTAATAACTATATCCCCATCAGCAAGGGCCTCACCAGGAGGTTCCACAGCTTTTTTTACCAGTTGAACCCTTCTGTCACTATTAACAAAAGTTCCATCCTTCTCAAGAAAACTAGCACCAGGTAAAATAACATCAGCATGTTTGGCAGATTCAGTCATGAAAATATCCTGAACCACCAAAAAATCCAAACTAGCAAAAGCTTCCTCAACCATCTTTGTGTCCGGGTCGGACTGAGCCGGATCTTGGGCTACCAGATACATGCCTTTAACAGATCCAACTCTAGCTGCTGCCAACATCTCCGGCATTTTCATCCCCGGATTGGTTGGTGGTTCTACCCCCCATATTTTTGCATGCTGCTCTCTGGCTTGAAGGTTTCCTACGGGGCGATAGTCGCTAAAAACATTGGGTAGTGCCCCCATATCACAAGCACCCTGTACATTGTTCTGACCCCGAATCGGACTGGAGCCGGTTCCTCTACGACCTAAATTCCCTGTCATGATCGCCATATTTATAAGACCAAAAGCAGCAACAGATCCCTGACATGATTCAGTAATACCCAAGCCCCATAAAATCTGTGCTCGCTCTCCCGAGCCATAAAGCCGGGCTGCCTTAATTATGATCTCAGCTGCCACTCCAGAGTGCTGCTCAGCCCACTCTGGAGTTGACTTTTGTAATGATTTTTTTAGCTCGGCAAACCCCTCGCTTTTTTCCTCTATAAAGCTGTGGTTTAATAGGTTTTCTGTAATCAAAACCCCCTGCATTGCATTGATGACTGGAACGTTTGATCCGGGCCGTAAAGGCAGGTGTATATCTGCCATTTTTGCCAACTCGGTATTGCGTGGGTCGATAACAATCAGCTTGCAGCCTTTCAAAACCGCCTGTTTAATTCTGGCACCAAGCACCGGATGGGCCTCAGTTGGATTGGCCCCAACAAGCAATAGAACATCTGAAGAGTCAATATCCTCAAAGCTGTTGGTTCCAGCCCCAGTTCCCAACGCTGCTCCAAGTGCAAAAGCCGATGGCGAATGACATACCCTGGCACAGTTATCAATATTGTTGGTTTTAAAAACTGTTCTGGTAAATTTTTGCAGTATAAAATTCTCTTCGTTGGTACATCTGGCCGAGCTGACAACAGCCAAAGCATCTGCCCCAGACAGATCACGGATTTTTAAAAAATTAGCAGCTATCAGATCAAAAGCCTCATGCCAGCTACTCTCTCTAAAGCTACCATCTTTCTGTTTTATAAGCGGTGTTTCAAGACGGTCTGGTGCATTGCTAAAAAGATAACCAAACCTACCCTTAACACAGGCGTGACCAAGGTTTGCCGAGCCGTCAGGGTCAGGTTCTATTGCTGTTATTCTATCTCCTTTTACCAGCACATTTAGTTTGCATCCCACAGCACAAAAACCACAGACAGTAGACACTTTTTTGTCAAACTCAGAAACTGTCTCATATGCCCCTTGCAATGCTCCCGTTGGACACTCAAATAGACACTGCCCACAAGAGACGCAACCAGCATCGCCCAATGAGTTGTCAAGCCCGGCAACAACCCGTTGGTTTTGATTCCGACCAATTATACCAAGAGTGTCTTGCCCCTGAATTTCATGGCAGGCCCGAACACATAAGCTGCAGTGGATGCATAAACTATTGTCGATGTGGATGAATGGATGGCGTCTATCAAGATTTTTTCCAACCGGTTCACCTATCCCATTTTCTGAGAAACCAAGGCTTAGAGCAACACTCTGCAACTTGCAACGTTTATCAGCAATACAACCTCGGCAGAGTAGGGGGTGATCAGCTAGAATCATCTCCATGATTTTTGATCTTAGCGAAAAAAGCTCTGGAGAGTTGCTGATATATACGGCTCCGCTTTTTACCTTGGTGGCACAGGCAGGTACATAACCAGTCCCTATCTCTTCGACCAGGCATATTCGACAGCTAGCACAAGCTGTCAAACGCTCGGAGTGACATAGAGTTGGAACGTCTCCCCCGATCTCCCTGATGAGTGCTAAAAGATTTTTTCCGTCAGGAACCGTAACAGTTTTTCCATCTACTGTTGTCGAGATTTGCACTAATCTTTCTACTGTATTTTTCACGTTACACTTTTTTAATATCCAATCTGTTTTGTTTCGCCATGTTGCATAACAAATAGTGTTATCTCTGGCGGGGACAATATTCGAACCGGTGGTCCCCAGGTTCCTGTCCCTCTATTTACATAGCTTGCCCCACCCCATTCAGTTGGATAGAGACCAGAGAGGTTACCATGGGTAAAATAGACAAGAGCAGCAAAAGGAAAAATCTGTCCTCCATGAGTATGGCCAGATAAGACCAGATCAAAAAGTCCATTAAATTTTTTTGGCCATCCAGGTCTGTGGTGGAGAAGGATGGAAATTCCAGTTCTATCTTTCAACTCATCAATAATAAAATTCAGCTTATCACTCTCACCAGTTCTTGGATCATCCAGGCCGATCAGTCTGAAACTTGAAAAATCTTCAAGTTCTCCACGCAAAACCTTAAAACCAGCGGTTTTTAGTAGTTTCAAAGATCTTGGTAGGTTGGCTATCGCCTCATGGTTGCCGGTTACTGCATATTTACCCAGTCTCGGCTGTAGTGTCTGCCAGGCCAACATATGCTCTAAACTGTTTTCTGAGCCGCGATCTAAAAAATCACCTGTTGATATTATCATGTCAGGGTTAAGTGCTTGCACCTGTTTTAATATATTTTGATGCCGGGAGTTTAGCATGGTCAGGCCATAGTGTAGATCTGAAACCTGCACAATCCGTATTGGAGCAGCATTTTGTGCCATATCTGGATTGCTGATTTTTAAACGGGTTATTTCAATCTCAGATGCTTCATAAAATCCATAAATATTAAAGATCACAGCAGCTAAAAGCACAGTAAAAAAAACTCTTGGTGATTTACTCCATACAAGAGGGCCAGTGACTATTAGAGGAATTTTCGGTAAGCGGGTCAGCAGTAGGAGAAAACCATCCATAGAGAAATATACAAAAAAGCAGCCAAGCCAATAAAATCCAAACCTGCTTAAAAAAATACCACTATTTTGCCAGCCTGTTTTTAACAACCAGCCACCTAAAAATGGGGCTGAATAGAGAAACAGCAGTAAAATAAATACAGCGATATTTGCATATCTACCAAGAGAAAAAAATTGTTTAACTCGCCACCACAAAAAAAGATGTGCTAGTCCGTAAATGATTAAAATAATTGTTATTATTATATGGAACATTAATCAGTGCATAGAGCTGTTAATGGAAAAGTGAATTTAATAAAAGTAGTGGTTGGAAATAAGTGCATAGAACAGCCTAACACCATCAGAGCTTTTGAAAAAGAGAGCAAAAGCACAAGAAAATCATTAATGCACGCAAAACTACCGAATTTAGGTTGAAAGGAGAAAGGTAAAAATCGTTGGCAATATTATGTGATAGCCAGACAACAAAAAACAAATACCAATAAACCAAGGTTCGGCAGTTGTTCGTACATCAATGGTGCAACCTCTTGATTCACCTGGCAAATTAGAAAAAAGTCTCATCACCAACAAGATGACTTCGATTTTTTCAATTCACCAGACAAACCAATATGTTATGCCATTAATACATGCCCAACTGCCGAATCTAGGATAAAAGGCTGTTGGAGTGGGTCTACCGGTTTACTTAGTTTCCCAACAGCTTATACCGTTACATCTACCTGGCTATCAATTTTAGGGTTACCAATTTCCTCTGATCTGGTCTCAAGGTTAAGTCCGGCAACTGTCTTAGGTGTATCAACTTTTTCAGGGTTAACTGCGATTCTGGAGTTTTCAGTAAAGCTAATTTTATCAGTAAGTGAGGCTTCTCTTGCATCTCTACTGTTTCGGGCTGTTTTTTCTGCTACCGGTTGTGGGGTAAAACGAGGATTACGGCTGGTGTTTTGGATAGAGCTAACCTGTTTAGGTTCTATCAAGCGTGTTGGGTTCGAAATCTTTTGTATGTCATTAGCCAGATCAGCAACTGCAGGATCTGGAGCATTACGTGCAGGATCACCACCAGCAAAGAGAACCGGGCTTGTGAGATTACTGACTAAAGCTGACATAGTTAAAATCCTCTAAAAAAATATTTTTATAAAAAACCAGTTTGAAGACAGTTTTTAATAATCACACTTAATTAATTTGCAAATAACTACAATAGTTTGCCAAAATATTGATCGTATTCTATACAATCTTTTCGGTTTGAATGTCTATCTACTTAAGGAAAAAATTAACTGTTTGCAAAATTTTTCCTAATCTGTGATTTTAATAAGAGTGCTCAACAGTTTTTGGTTACTATTATTTAGTTGGTAGGTTGTTGGTTGCTACACCACTCTTTCCAGATATTTCTGAAACTCATGGTTAGATCAATTGAAAACTTTTTGCAGTCACAGAGTGGGGAGTTTAATACTCGATTTTGTAAGCCGTTTTTAATTTTGTGGAGCTGCTCTGGGTTTGAAATAAGATCAACTACAAGCTGTACATATTCATCTAAATTGTTGGTAACAAAATTATTCAACCCCACACTGCGAAGTATGCTGGTAGTGTGACGCCCTGCAAAAGTTTCTCCGCTTGTCGTAACCACAGGAACCCCCATCCAGAGAGCCTCCATGGTTGTTAAACCTCCTGAGTAGGGCAGGGTGTCCAAGGCTAAATCAATAGAGTTATACCGTGAGAGCAGCTCTTTATGAGGCAGGCCACCAATAATCTTTATTCGATCAGGCTCAACCCCATCATTGCGGAAAAAGTTAATGATACGATTATAATTGGCCCCATCATCCATACCTTTGTAGATAAATTGAATATCACTTTTAGGCGATAGTAATAAAATTTTCAGCCAAACATTTAGCATCTGATCATTTATTTTTGAAGGGTTGCCAAAGTTTCCCAAAATAAAACGGCCATCACCATCTTTAGGGCGAGGGACAACTTCTGGCGAATATTCAGGAGGAGTATAACAGGCCCAGGAGTCAGGCAGTCTAATTATACGCTCGGTAAAAAATTTATCTTCATCTTTTAATACATAGTGATGGTCAGCTATCAACCAATCAATTTCTTCTAGTCCTGTAGTACCTACATAACCGGCCCAACTCATCTGAATGGGAGCAGGTTTTTTGGCAAATACAGCAAGCCTGTTTTTTGCTGTGTGACCAGATAGATCAATTAAAATATCAATACGGTCAGAATAAATACGCTTGGCTAACTGATCATCGTCAAGAGAGCTTGTCTTTACCCATAGGTCTGAAGCAGCCTCTAGCTTTTTTGTTAAATCATCAGGAGTCCGGTCTGAATAACAGATAGTTTCCAGATCTGATCTATTATAGTTTTTTAAAAAACCGATCATAAAATATCCAATAGGGTGACGCCCAAGATCAGCAGAGACAAAACCAATTCGCAACCTGCGGTCATAGCTCATATTGTTATGATGTATAAATTGCTTATGTTCAGAGCTGTAGCTAAAATTATTCCCCCAATTTTTATGGAGCAAAAACAGATTTTCTAAAGTTTGGCCTGGGATATACTGAGAGCAGAGCAGAAGGTTGGATTGGGCTTTTAAAAAATCTGGGTTGATAGATATAGCGGTTTTAAAGCTGGCAACTGCTTTATCAAATTTACCTTGATCCAGCAGGACAATTCCAAAATTGCTGTGGATATCTGCATCATCAGGTTTTATGGCTAAGGCTTTTTGGTAACTGTTAATCGCATCTTCAAGTTTGCCTTGTTTTTGCAGACAGTTGCCAATATTGCTATATGCGTCTGCACTATCGGGGTTAATTGATACTGCCTCTTGATAGATGGTTATTGCTGCATCCAGATCGCCTTGCTCTTGTACGGCAATTCCAAGATTAATATGGGCTTCCAGGTAATTGGGTCTAATATTGATCGCTTTTGCATACGCTGCAATAGACTCTTCAAGCATCGACTGTTCTTTTAAGCTATTGCCAAGATTGTAGTAAGCGTTGGCAAAATCTGCTTTAAATCCGACAGCCTTTTTATAACATTCAATAGCATTTTCAAGTTTTTTTTGCTCTTTAAAAACATTGCCAAGATTGTAGAGTGCCACTGCATTATCAGGTTTAATAAAGATGGATTTTTGAAGATATATAACCGCCTCATCAAGCTTGCCCTGCTCTTTTGCAATAATACCAAGATTACAGTAAGCTTTGAAATAATCAGTTTTTATGGCTATTGCATTTTTGTAACAGATAACCGCCTCATCTATCTTGCCTTGTTCTTGATTTATAACTCCAAGATTGTAGTGAACATCTGCATAATCTGGCTTAAGAGAGATCGCTTTTTGGTAGCTGATAATTGCTTCATCAAGCTTGCCAACGCTCTGCATGACATAGCCAAGATTATAAAAAAAATCTGCTATATTAGGATTTATGGCAACTGCTTTTTGATAGCATCTTACAGCAGCATCAAAATTTCCCTGATCTTTTAATACATTGCCAATATTGTTATGCGCTTCGGCATAATCTGGTTTGATTAGCAGGGCATTTTGATAGCTTTTTATAGCCTCTTCCCCCCTGTCTAGATCTTGTAATGCGTTGCCAAGGTTGTAGTGAGCATAGGCGTGGTCGGGTTTTAACGCTATTGCTTTCTGGCAGATGGCAACAGAAGCATCTAGACTGCCATTGGCCTGCAGGGCAGCCCCCAGATTAGATAGTGCGAAAATATTTTCTGGCTGAAATTCAAGACACTTTTTGTAGCACTGTATCGCTTCATCAATTCTAGCAGATTGATGAAATATTATTCCCTGTTGCAGAGCCTCTTCACCGTTTTGCTGTGAGCGACTAACATCTTTACTTAAAAGATTATTAAGAATAACTGAGATTTCCCTGTTTTCAGGCTCTTTTTTTAAAGCCATCTGCAAAGCTTGAATAGCCTCATCCTTACGTCCTAAGTGATAAAGAGATATACCAAGATTTTGGTATAACAAGGCTCTGCTGTTATCAATATCAATGGCCCGGAAAAACAGCTCAATAGCTTTATCATGACGATTGGCTTTTTGGGCAATAACTCCAAGTAGATTTATTGCATCAAGGTGACTTGGTAAAGCTTGAATTATCGCAGTGCAGAGTTGATCGGCGTTGCTATAGCGTCCTGCTATGAAGTGGTCTAAGGCTTGTTTATATGCGGCGTTAATATCTGTTTTTTCACCCATGGTTACTATTCTCTGTTCCACATTTTAAGTGCCACATTTGCCGGTAAGCTCTCTCTAAACCGTTTACAAAGTTTTTATAATCACACAGTGGCGAACTGACTACTCTATTGTGTAAAGAGAGGCGTTGCTTACTATCTAATATTCCACCTTCAGCAAGTTCTAATGCTTTAAGAACATATTCATCCTCTGACTCTGCAATCCACTCTCTTTTACCAACTGCCGACAAAAGACTAGCCCCTTGTCGCTCAATCATTCGTTGACCAGCAAGAGTGATAACCGGAACCCCCATCCACAGAGCATCTGCTGTTGTTAATCCTCCGGTACGAGGAAAAGGGTCCAGTGCAATATCTACAACCCCATACTCTTTAAGGTAATCTGGTGAATCCTTTTGCAAAATCAGACGCTCTTTTTTTATTCCGTTTTTTGCAAAAATATAAAATATGCGCTCTTGTTCTTGTATGTTTACCAGTTGCTTGGTTTTAAGAAGCAGTTTCGCTGTAGGTAGAGCCGAAAGAATCCGGCTCCAGACCCTGGCAACAGTTGGGGTAATTTTTGATAGATGATTAAAAGAGCCATAAACAACTCCCATGTTGGAGCCTCGGTCAATCATGGCAATAGGTGGAGGTTCCATCGGTTTATAACATACCCAACATGTTGGCAGTCGAACTACTGTCTCGGTACTTTTTTCTGGTGAATTATCGGGGGTCAAGATTGGATCTGTAAGCCAATAATCCATTGCTTGGAGACCAGTTGTTGTACAATAACCTAAATATGTGGTTTGAACCGGTGCTGGTTTATAGGTAAAGACTTTTAGGCGGTTCTTTTTTGTGTGGCCGGAGAGGTCGATAAGAATATCGATCCCATCAGCATAAATTTGTTGGGCAAGCTCCTGGTCATTCAACCCCAAAACATCTCGCCAGACATCTGCCAATTTTTTAAATTCCCCGGTTATTTTATCAGGGGAACTAACGTTGGAATAACAGTAGATCTGAAAACTGTTATGGTTATGGTTTTGTATAATACCCCGCATAAAATCACTGACAGGGTGGTGCTTGAAATCAGGAGATATGTAGCCGACTTTTAATTTTTTGTCTGGGTTTAAACTACCTAAATGGCTAAAACTATTCTCTAAGCCAACCTTGCCGTGAACCTTATCCCATGATTGGTGATGTTTTAGCGTCTCTTCAAAGGAGTATAGAGTATAATAGCTTATTATAAAAAGAAAATTGCTAAAAGCATCAGTATAATCAGCTTTGATTTCGATGGCTTTTTGGTAGCTGGCAACAGCTTCATCAAGTTTGCACTGGTCTCTCAAAGCGTTGCCCAGGTTGTTATAAGCAATAGCAAAATCTGGTTTAATAGCAATAGCTTTTTGGCAACTTTTAACTGCCTCCTCCAACTTCCCAGTCTCTTGTAATACAACTCCTAGATTTGAATAGGCTTCTGCATAATCCGGTTTGTATAAAATTGCTTTTTTATAACTTAAAACTGCTTTATCAACTTTACCCTGCTCTTGTAAAACCACTCCAAGATTGGAGTGTGCCATGGCATGGTCTGGTTTAATCAAGATTGCCTTTTGATAACTAAAAGCCGCCTCATCTAATTTACCCAGCTCTTTAAGTATGTTGCCAAGGTTGAGAACAGCTTCAAGAAAACCGGGTTTAATTGAGATTGCTTTTTGATAGCTTGAAACAGCTTTATCCAACTCTCCTTGTTCGTGAAGGGTTCTGCCAAGATTGTAGTGGGCACCTGGACTGTCTGGGTTGATATCTATGGCTTTCTGATAGTTGTAAACTGCTTTGTCAAGTTCTCCTAGTTTTTTTAGCAGAGTACCTAGGTTGGAGTAGGCATCTGCATAATCTGGTTTTAAAATTATGGCTTTTTGGTAACTATCAACCGCTTCATCAAACTCTCCTTGCTCTTGGAGAACATTGCCAAGGTTGGAGTAGGCATCTGCATAGTCTGGTTTAATAGCGATGGCTTTTTTAAGAGCAGTAACCGCTGCATTTAACTTGCCAGTTGTCTGTAAGGCAAAGCCCATATTAGAGAGTGCCAGGACATTTTTTGGGTCAATTTGCAGAGTCTTTTGATAACAGATAATTGCCTCTTCAATTCGTCCAGACTGGTGTAGGTTTACTGCCTGTTGCAGGGCCTCAACACTACCTCCTTCTGTATGTAAGACCCAATTTAGATAGCCGGTAATTTGACTATTTTCAGGCTCTATTCTTAAGGCAGATTTTAGAGCTTTTATGGTCTCATCTTTTCGCCCTAATGGATAGAGTGAAGTTGCTAAATTCAAGTACAACACTGCTCTGCTACTGTCGATATTGATTGCCCGGTTAAAAAGCTCTACAGCCAGATCGTGACGGTTGACTTTTTGGGCTACAGCACCAAGAAGGTTGATGGCATCAATATGGTTTGGTGCTGCCTGAATAATAGCTGTGCAGAGTTGATCAGCTTCTCTATAGCGTTCAGCATTGAAATGTCCTAATGCCTGTTTGTATACAGCATCAACGCCTATTTTTTCACTCATGGTTACTCTACTCTATTACACATTTTGAGTGCCACATTTGTCGGTAAGCTTGTTCTATATCTCTTGCAAAGCCTGTATAATTGCACAGTTGTGAGTTGATTACCAGATTGTGTAAAGATAGTCTCTGCTCTTCATCCCTTCTACCCTTACCAGCCAGTTCAACTGCCTTGGTAATATACTCATCAACCGTTTCAGCTATCCACTCCTCCTTAGAAACTGCTGTCAACAGGCTGACCCCTTGTCGCTCAATCATCCGTTGTCCAGCAAGAGTGATAACAGGAACCCCCATCCACAACGCATCAGCGGTTGTTGCTCCTCCTGTACGAGGAAATGGGTCTAGAACAATATCTACCAAACCATAATCTTCAAGGTATGATGAGCTATCCTTTTGTAAAATCAGACGCTCTCTTTTTATGCCATATTCAGCAAAAACCTGTGAAATACGCTCTTGCTCGTTTAAGCTAACCAGCTGTTTTGTTTTCAATATGAGTTTTGCAGTGGGCATGGTTAAAAGAATCTGGCTCCAGACCATGGCGACTGTCTGGTTGATTTTTGATAGATGGTTAAAAGAGCCAAAGACAACCCCGCATGCGGAATCTCGATCACTCAATGCTATAGGCGGGTATTTGTTTGGCTTATAACATACCCAACATGATGGTAGTCGAACTACTGTCTCGACACTTTTTTCTTGTGTGTTTTCTGGAGTAAGGTAGCGGTCTGTCAGCCAGTAATCCATTGCCTGCAGGCCAGTTGTTGTACAATAACCTAAATATGTGGTTTGAATTGGAGCTGGTTTATAGGTAAAAACCTTTAGGCGATTCTCATTGGTATGCCCTGAAAGATCAATAAGAATATCGATACCATCATTATAAATTTGTTGTGCAAGATCATAGTCACTCAAAGTTAAAGTATCTTGCCAGACATCAGCATATTTTTGAAACTCAGCGGTAATTGCATCAGGAGCAGCAACATTGGCATAGCAGTATACCTTGAAATTATTTCGGTTGTGGTTTTGTAGAACCCCCCGCATAAAATTACTGACAGGGTGCTGTTTAAAATCTGGAGAGAGATAAGCAATTTTCAATCTTTTATCTGCTCTGTTATCACTCAAATGGCTAAAACTATTTTCCAGACCAAGCTTGCCGTTAACCGTATCCCATAATTGGTGATACTTTACTGTTTCACTGTTGGAGTAGAGGCAGTAATAACTAATTAAAAAAAGAAAATTGCTGTACGCTTCTTTATGGTCGGGCTTAATAGTGATGGCCTTCTGAAAGCAGGAAACTGCCTCATTAAATTTTCCCTGCTCTTGAAAGCTAATACCAAGGTTGGAGTGGGCCTCAACATAGTTTGGGTTGATAGCGATGGCTTTTTGATAGCTGGCAATAGCCTCGTCTAGTTTTACCTGCTCTTTCAAGGTAACGCCAAGATTATTGTAGGCTTCTGCATAACCTGAGTTGATAGCGATGGCTTTATGGTAGCTGGTTATAGCTTTCTCAAATTTTGCTTGCTTATGAAATGTATCACCAAGATTATAATAAGCTTCTGCATAATCGGGTCTGATAGCTATAGCTTTTCGAAAATTAACAACTGCTTCATCAAGCCTGTCTTGTTTTTGTAAGGCGCTACCAAGATTGGAGTAGTAGCTGGCATGATTTGGGCTAATTAATATGGCTTTTTGGTAACATGCAACAGCCACACCTAGATTTAACTGTTTTTGTAAAACATTGCCAAGGTTTGAGTAAGCTTCAGCAAAATCTGTTTTAATACTAATGGCCTTTTGGTAGCTCTCTATCGCTTCTTCTATGTTGCCTTGTTCTTGTAAGCTGTTGCCAAGGTTGTTGTATGCTTCTGCAAAATTTTCTTTAATGGCAATAGCCTTTCTCAGGCTTGTAACTGCCGCATCAAAATTGCCTGTGGAGTGTTGGGCACATCCCATGTTTGATAGAGCCGTCGCATTTTCAGGGTCTTTTTCTAGGGCCTTCTGATACCAATGTATTGCTTCATCTATACGGCCTGAATTGTGGAATTTTATTCCTTGCTGCAAAGGATCTGCCCGGCTATCTTCTTCACTCAAAATAGCTTGAAGATATTCTTTGATCCGGCTGTTTTCAGGTTCTATTTTTAAGGCTGTATTTAGATTATTGACAGCCTCATCCTTTTCTCCTAGGGGATAAAGGGAAGTTGCTAAATTAAAGTATAATATAGCCCTGTTATTGTCGATATTAATGGCCCACCCAAACAGCCCCACAGCCAGATCGTGACGGTTGACTCTCTGAGCAACAATTCCAAGTAGATTTATT
>JADFZU010000062.1 GCA_015232365.1 Magnetococcales bacterium
CTACTAGTTGACCGGGGTTTTGGAGCTATTGCAGTTTCTGCTTTGCTAGATGGCTGGGGTTTTGGAGCTATTGCAGTTTCTGCTTTAATAGCTGGCTGGGGTTTTGGAGCTATTGCAGTTTCTGCTTTGCTAGATGGCTGGGGTTTTGGAGCTATTGCAGTTTCTGCTTTGCTAGATGGCTGGGGTTTTGGAGCTATTGCAGTTTCTACCTCGGCAACAGGTGTATTTTTTGGCTGGGTAACTTTAAAATTCCACTGGTTCTGCCTCATTAAAATTCCATTGACTATTTTTTGCTGGGAAAAAATCTCCTCCGGCACCAAGGACTCTTTTAAAATACGGCTGTTGGTTGTTATTGCTGTTTTGGTCCCTTTCTGAGAGCTCTCCATAAGCACCGTCTCCGGCTGCCAATTCAGTTTTGCAGTTTTGTATATATTACTATTAAGGTTGCTTCTCTGTTTTATTAGTTGACCATTTTTGTCAAAATAATCTACACGGCTAATGTGGGAAAGCTCCTGATCGATATAGATCTGCCGTAGACCGTAATAGGAAGGCCAGCGGCGTTTTTGCTCTTTGGGGCGGGCTTCAACCAAAAAATGGGGCCGTTTTTTATACATCAAGTCGGCTTTACGCTGGTAGATGAATCTGGCCAGATCCTCACTTGCCAGATCTTCAACACTAAAATCGGTATCAAAGATTCCTGTGCCACCTCCGCCGATCACCCTGAGCATCCTGGAGTTCAGTGCTGGCAGGTAGACCCAGTGACCCTGAATCCCCCCAGGCAACATGCGAATTAAAAATGCTACTCCCTGAATAGGTTTTGGGCTGTCAAAAACCAACAGATACTGATTTGTTGCCCCCTCCCCCTGCTCCTGTCGGCTATAACGGCGAGCATTACGAACCACCCGGCTGCCATCGGCATTGGTCCTGGTGATAGTCAGCAGCTCATATTCATAGGGATGAAAATTATTGGCGGTAACACGCTCCATAATTGCTCGACCGCTAAGACCGCTTTCGGTAGCAGCAGTCGCCAAACCACTCATACCCAGCAACAAATACAGAGGCAAAAATAGATAGGCAACTACCAATTTAGCGTTGAAAAAACTCATTTTAGCAGGGTTGTGGTAAATTTGTGGAGTGCAACTGAGCCGGCAAAACCACTATCGGACTCCTGTCCAGCCAACACCTGGGCTGCTCCAGCCAAAAAGAGGGCTAACTCCCTCTCGCCACCTTTTGCCAGACAGAGAGCGATAATAGCAAAATAACTATCGCTAAAACTTTTCTGGCCATTTCCACTGCCCGACAGTGACGGAGCACTCGTGGAGGTGGCCTGGTCAACATCAACCAGCAACACCTCTTCTCCGTCTTGGTTTATACAAAATGTGCCGGCTTTTAAATCTCTGCCAATTTTTATCGCCAGCTCTTGCAAAGAGGCGTGGTTGTTATGGGCTGCCAGACGTATTTCCGAACCATTAAGAGAGATATAGTCGGCCCGTGGATAGCGATTGATACTATGGAAGCCTAGATTACCAGCATTGATCTGGGTATTGACTGCCAGAAACCCAGCATAGTTTGCCAGGGCTTCGACAATTTTTTCCGTGATAAAACCGTTGCCGTAATCAGGAACTATAACCGCATCAAAACTCTCGGCATTGGCAGCAATCCACCGGCAGATTTCATCTTCCAGACTCGGAGTTACTGGGTCGGCATCATAAAAATATAGCTCAAAGAGTTTTTTATGATTTGCATCAATAAAACGCCTTTTAACCAAGGTAGGGGCTGTCTCAAAAAAGAAAAATGCCGGGGTGATTCTCTCTGCTAATTTTGACCGAACCATAGGTTCATGGGGATCACCCCTGCCCAATCCAGTCAATAGAGTCACCCCGTCCACATAAGCTGCAATCTGGTTGGCAACCTCTACGGCCCCTCCAGGAAAACGTTCTATAGACTCATATTTGCAAGCAGTGTTGGCAATATCTTCACTATTTATCCCCATGGAGCTAACCGAGCAGAACTCTTCAATAATTGTATCTCCAACTACCAGCACCTTCAAACCTTCCAGGCTCTGAATCTGCTCAGAAACATCCCTGCTACCATATACGCTTTTGAATTTTTGCAGATAATCTTTTACAGCTTGGGGAAATTGGGAAAAATGTTGATTGAGGAGGGTGCTTGAGCTAAAGGTAATTCCACCTGTGTAATAGATCTCCCCTCCTCCAGCCTCCACCGCATTTTTCTCTCTTAACATATTACCGGTAACATCATCCCCAACCTCTCTATATTCGCCGCCTTTTACATAGAGATGGGGCTGTACGGCTTCGATAGCTGAAATTCCGGTGGCCTCATAGACAACGCATACATAATCTACATAGACCAATGCCGCCATACTCTCTGCCCTAAGCTGCTCGTTAAAAGCAGGCCGCCCCGGACCTTTGCTCACATAACGATCGGCGGTAATGGTGACTACCAGTAGATCACCAAGCTCTCTGGCCTCTTTTAAATGGCGGAGATGTCCGGGATGGAGCAGGTCAAAAGTTCCATGGCAGAGCACTATACGCCCCCCTTCAGCCCTAGAAGGACTTAAAACCTCTCCGATCTTTTCCAAACTCTTGATTTTACTGTTATTATCCAAATTCACTTATCCCCGATTTCGCAGTGCTGAATTTAGTAATTAATTCTTATCATAAAATTGGCGATGGTACAGCCTAATTTGCTACAATGGGTTTTTTCTTTGAATCTGGCCCATTTTAATTTAACTAAGGAAAACTATATTCCCACTGGCTACCTTACTGGAAAACCATAACTATGACACAAAACTCAACTGCCAAACAGGATTCCACCTCATCTCTAGATAAATTAGCCGTAACAACTCTGCGGATGTTAGCTATTGACGCTGTGGAAAAAGCCAACTCCGGCCATCCAGGTCTGCCGTTAGGAGCAGCTCCCATGGCCTACACTTTATGGACTCGGATTATGCGTCATAATCCGAGCAACGCCAAATGGATGGATCGAGACCGCTTTATTCTCTCTGCCGGACATGGCTCCTCCATGCTATACGCCCTACTCCACCTTACCGGTTATGATCTCTCTCTTGATGAGATGAAACAGTTTCGCCAGTTTGGCAGTAAAACCCCTGGCCACCCAGAGTATGGCCACACCCCAGGTGTTGAAGCTACGACCGGACCTCTAGGACAGGGGTTTGCCATGGGTGTTGGCATGGCCATGGCAGAGCGGCATCTAGCACAAAATTTTAATCGCCAGGAGTATCTACCCATTGTCAACCATTTTACCTATGCCCTGGTCTCTGACGGTGATCTTATGGAGGGGGTAGCAGCAGAGGCAGCTTCGCTGGCAGGCCATCTATGTCTTGGTAAACTAATCTACCTTTACGACGATAATAAAATCACCATTGAGGGCCATACAGATTTAACCTTCAGTGAAGGAGTGGCCACCCGTTTTGAATCATATCAGTGGCAGGTTCTGCATGTTGAAGATGGTGAAGATCTCGATGCTATAGAGGCTGCAATTCGTCAGGGACAGCTTGAAGATGAGCGCCCTACTCTCATAATTATTCGTACTCATATCGGCTACGGCAGCCCTAAGGCTGACTCATCAGGGGCCCACGGATCACCCATCAAAGGTGATGCCATGACTGAAACCAGAGAGTTCTACCAGTGGCCCGAAGAGCGGTTTCACATTCCCCAAAAGGTACTTGATCACTGCCGAAAAGTTGTCGAAAAAGGTCAGGAGCTACAAGAAGAGTGGGAGGCACGACTCCACGCCTTCTCAAGCCATTACCCTAATGAGACGGCAACCTTTATAGCACAAATGGATGGAGAACTACCCAAAGATTGGAGTGAAGATCTTGACAGTTTTGACTTTGGTGAAAAGCCAATTGCCACCCGATCAGCATCTGGCAAATCTTTAAATGCACTTGCAGATAAAATTCCTGCCCTTATAGGCGGCTCTGCAGACCTGGCTCCATCCAACAACACCTGGATGAACGATAAAGGTGAGAGAAATATCCATTTTGGTATTCGAGAACATGCCATGGCAGCGGTCTGTAACGGCATGGCCCTGCATGCTGGTGTCATCCCTTTCTGCGGAACATTTTTGGTGTTCTCCGATTATATGCGTGGAGCTATGCGCCTTTCGGCTTTAATGGGAACTCATGTCACCTACGTTTTAACCCACGATAGTGTGGCTGTCGGCGAAGATGGACCTACCCATCAACCTGTAGAACACCTTGCAACCATGCGTGCTCTTCCTAATTTTATCACCATTCGCCCTGCCGATGCTCAAGAGACAGCAGCAGCATGGTCACTTGCCATCAGCATGAAAAAACCGGTAGGTCTGATACTATCACGGCAAAACCTTTCTGTACTAGATCCTGGTGTGCGTAAACAGGTTGCCAATGGTGCATATGTGTTGGTTGATTGCGTTGGGGAAGCAGACATTCTACTCCTTGCCAGCGGATCAGAGGTACAACTTGTTATGGATGCCGCTATCGAACTCACCGATCAAGGCCATAAAGTTAGAGTTATATCAATGCCTTCATGGGAGCTTTTTGAGCAGCAGACAAAAGAGTACCAGAACGCGGTTATTCCTCCTTCAGTCCGCAAGCGTCTTGGGGTTGAGGCTGGTTCATCACTCGGTTGGCATCGCTGGATTGGTGATCAGGGTGATCTTATTACTCTTGACTCCTTTGGCCTCTCCGCTCCCGGTGACAAGGCTATGGAGACCCTTGGGTTTAGTATCGAAAATGTTGTCGCTAAGGCTAAGGCTCTTTTGGGACAGGTTTAAGTGGGGTGCTGCCCCATACCTCATTGGGAAGGGGCCTGCCCCCTTCCCAAACCCATCCCTTTAATTAAAAAATTCTGCCCACGTATTTTAGCTCCCTACAATAACCTCCCAGTCATGGGTTGTAGGGTCGATAAATTCATGGCCTATCAGTTCATGGGCTAGATTGAAATAGGCCCATGAAGCTGGTGAAAACGGGTCGTACCAAACTACCGGTTTGCCAAAACTTGGTGACTCGCTCACCTCAAACTTTCTCGGAATAACCGTCGAGAAAACACTTTCACCCATATGTCTGCGGACCTCGGAATCTACCTGATTATTTTGCCCTTCCCCATCAGAAAACATGGTTAGCACTACGCCCTCAATGCCAAGATTGGGGTTAAGTTTTTTTCTCACCAAATCAACTGTGTTCAACAGTTGGCTAAGCCCCTCCATAGCTAAAAACTCACACTGCAAAGGGACAATAATTGAATCTGCTGCCACTAAACAGTTAAGAGTTAATAGGCCAAGAGAAGGTGGGCAATCAATAATGATTATATCAAACTCGACAACAATATTTTCTAAAGCATTCTTTAAAAAAAACTCTCTATTCTCCTCATTTACCAACTCAACCTCAGCTCCGGCCAGGTCTGCACTAGCAGGAATGATGCTCAACCTCTGTGGAGTAATTATTTGCTCACACTCTTTTATTGTGCAATTTCCAGCTATAAAATCATAAATTGTTGAAAGCCCGTCAGCCTTTTCAATGCCAAAACCTGTAGAGGCATTTCCCTGTGGATCAAAGTCAATTAGCAAAACCTTCTTCTCTTTAGCAGCAATCGCAGCGGCAATATTTACAGCGGTGGTAGTCTTCCCTACTCCACCCTTTTGATTTACTACAGCAATTATTTTTCCCATATTGAATTACTCACTATGTTTCACGTGAAACCTTTTTTAAGCTAATAACAGTCGCACCAGTAATTAACTCTATATCAATTATCTCTGGATTCTCAAAAAAACTTCTAAAAGAACCTGAGAGAAACTCCGCAACCTCAGCATCAGACCTCTCCCCCTTGAGAGCCAGACAACATCCACCTGGTTGCAACATACCATGCGAAAGTTTAGCCAACAGAGATAATGTACCAACTGCACGGGAAACAACATAGGAATAATTGCCACTGAACTGTAAAACATGTTGTTCCGCACGCTCTTGAAAAACTCTACAGCGGTCTTGCAAATCTAGATGGTTGATAGCATGTTGTAAAAAACGTACCTTCTTCCCAGACGATTCAACAAGATTTATCTGGGTATGGGGCTGGCTTAAAATTGCTAAAATAAGGCCAGGAAAGCCTGCACCAGAACCAATATCAGCAACTTTTTTTCCAGAACTTATAAGGGGGAGGAGGGGGGCAGAATCGATAACATGTCGTTCTAATACAGTAGCTACAGTTGATGGACCAATTAAATTATAGCTCCTGTTCCACTTTAACAGAAGCTCAATATAGCCCTGTAAATTTGCCTTTTCTGCGGTTATTAAAGGCCGCTTGATTATGGTTTCCAACCTTGAAAAACAGGCTGACCACTCTTTACTGCTCGGCATTTTCACCCCGTAATTTTCTCTGGGCATTTAAAAATACCATCAATACCGAAATAGCCGTTGGAGTAACTCCAGGAACCCTATAAGCTTGGCCAAGGGTTTTTGGCGATACTTTTGCGAGCTTCTGACAGATTTCAATAGATAGCCCCGGAACATCATCCCAGCTAAACTCATCCGGTATAATTATCTTTTCAGCTTTACGAAACCGGCCTACCTCCTCCTCTTGTTTCTCAATATATCCCTGGTAGTGAGCCTCTACCTCAATTGCCATAGCAACTTCCGGCTCTAAATTATCAAGCCCAGCCTCTTTTAAAATTAGAGCACGATCCAAATCATTACGGCTTAATAGTTCTAAAGCTGATCTTTTTTCACCGCCAACTCCATTTTTAATACAATTTGGATTGAGCCTTATCGCTCCTAAAACTTTTTTTGCTTCAGCTATGGAGCTTATTTTGTTTTGAAAAATTTTCCACCTTTCATCACAAACCAAACCAATCTCCCTGCCAATTGGGGTAAGGCGAGAATCTGCATTATCGGTCCGTAGCAAAATTCTAAACTCAGCTCGAGAGGTAAACATGCGATACGGCTCATCAACACCTTTAGTGATAAGATCATCAATCATCACACCGATATAACTCTGACCCCGATCAAAATAAAGCGGCTCTCTGTCTAAAGTTAGGAGGGCAGCATTAATTCCAGCTACCAGACCCTGGGCAGCAGCCTCTTCATACCCTGTTGTTCCGTTAATTTGCCCGGCTAAAAATAGACCGTTCATGCCTTTAACGCCCAGCCGAAAATCTAGCTGGGTAGGGTCTACCATATCATACTCAATGGCATAACCTGGTCGAATAATCTGGACGTTCTCCAGACCATTAATGGAGTGAACAACATCTAATTGAACATCAATCGGCAGGCTGGTTGAGATACCGTTTGGATAGATTTCTGAGGTATTTCTACCCTCCGGTTCAAGAAAGATTTGGTGAGAATCCCGCTCGGCAAAACGGACAATTTTATCTTCGATAGATGGACAATAACGAGGTCCGATACCTTTTATCTGCCCGGTAAAAAGCGGTGCTCTATGCAGGTTATCATTGATAAATTTATGAGTTTGGCCATTGGTATGGGTAATGTGACACGGTAGCTGATCTGTGGGAAGTTTCTTGGTTAAAAATGAGAAGGGTAGGGGGTCAATATCTCCCTCTTGGACGATGGTTTTTGCCCAGTTTATAGTATTGCCATCAAGACGAGGAGGGGTTCCAGTCTTCAGCCTGAACATGTTAAGCCCAAATCCACTAAGAGATGAGCTTAACGGGGTGCTAGGAGCATCTCCCAAACGGCCCGAGGGGAAACTTCTATCTCCGATATGTGCCAAACCTCTAAGAAATGTTCCGGTAGTTATAACCACTGTTTGGGCCTCAATCGCAATACCCCAATCGGTCATAATTCCAATTATTTTGCCATTTTCAATAAGTAGATCAGTAGCCTCACCTTGACGAAGGGTGAGGTTGGCTGTTTTGTCTAGGGTATCCCTGGTTGTTTTCCGGTAATCAGCTTTATCTATCTGGGCACGAGGCCCCCGAACAGCCGGCCCCTTTCGGCGATTCAACAGGCGAAATTGAATTCCGGTTTGGTCTGCCAACCGGCCCATAATACCGCCGAGAGCGTCGATTTCGCAGACCAGGTGGCCTTTGCCAAGACCACCAATTGCCGGGTTGCAGGACATCTGACCTATTGTTTCTAGATTTTGGGTTAGTAGCAGGGTTTTTACACCCATTTTTGCTGCTGCGTGAGCCGCCTCTACTCCGGCATGACCGGCTCCTACCACTACTACTGAAAATTTGTGAATTGACATAATATTGGGTCCATGGGGCACTGCCCCAAACCCCGCTGGGAAGGGGCGTGCCGCCTGCCCAGACCCATCCCATACGGTTATATGGGGGTTTGGGGGGAAAGCCCCTTTTATGAATTAATTTTAGCCCACAAAGGCAAGCCGGTAATAGGTTCCAATTCTCGTTTAAATTCAGGGCCAGCAAATGCTTGGATTATTACTTCACAAGCAAAGATTATCGTACCAGGAATCAGGTGACCACCATAAGAGTTGCCCTGATCATCAGCCAGTGTTATATGGGCATGAACAAACGGTTTACCATCCTTCAAGGAGATATTACCTACAAGGCTTATTATCTCCAGATGGCGGTCGATAACAAAATAGCTGTACTCTTTTTTATCTTGATCATAGTAACCCAGAGCAGCTTTTTTTACCGCACCGATAGCCTCAACTCTAGCCAATTTTATCCCCTTGGAGGTACAGACTGTAGTCAGGGATTCTAGAAGATCGCAGTTGTGGTCAAGGCCACCCATAAAGGTATGGGTTGGGGTTACTTCATACATGGAAGGCTCTCCATAAAAGCTAGACTATATTTTTTCCCAGACTACATCATTTATGGCGAAGACCGGGCCATCGGTACAGACTCTTTGGTAGCCCCAGCCCTCTGCAGACTTTATAGGGGCAACACACCCAGCACAGCCACCAAAACCACAAGCCATATGCTCCTCTAAAGAGACCTGTCCACCAAGGTTAAACTCCTTTGCTACCGCCGCTGCAGCTTTCATCATCGGGGTAGGGCCACAACAGTAAAGGTCGGTTTTCAGCCTCTGCTCAGCAGAGATATTCTGTAAAATACCAGAAGCCAGCTCCGTCACATAGCCGTGGAAAAAACCCGGTTTTGGCTGCAAAGAGGCGACTCTGGAAACAATATCTTGCTCCTGCAAACGGGCCAGGGTTATAGGATTTTCTATCAGCTCGTGGGGGAGGGGAGTAGCAGAGATCAACTCAAAAGGAGCCTCTCTCTCTATACCAAGAAGAACTGTTATCTCAACCCCGGTTTTTTTAAGTAGCCGAGCGAAAAAATCTAAAGGTGCATAGCCAATACCACCAGCAATCAGCAACGCAAAGCGGTCTGCATCAGGCACTCTGAAAGACCGGCCAATTGGCCCCAGCAGAGGAGTTTCCAGCCCGGCCTGCCAACTTTGCATATACTCTGTACCCTCACCTACCACCTGATAAAAAATGTCCAGAGTACCCATCTCGACATCTGCATCCATAATAGAAAAAGGCCGGGGCAGAGTTAAACTAGGGTGACAGTTTAAGTGGATAAAATGGCCCGGCTCCGACTCTTTTGCCACATCTGGAGCGTGCAAACGGAGCAAATATTGGTTTGGAGTAAGCTGTTTATTAAAGAGAACTGTAGCAGTAGTTTGTCGAGATGAGGCAGGTTGACACATAATAATTACTGACCATCCTTATATACTGTTTTGCCAGCAACAATTGTACGTTTAACCCGACCATGAACCCGGCGATCATGGAATGCACAATTTTTAGTACTGCCGTGTAGGTCGTTGGCATCTACCGTCCACCGCTCCTTTTCATCAAACAGCACTATATCAGCCGGACTGCCAACAGAGAGAGTACCCCGGTTTATTCCCAGCAGGCGTGATGGTCTATAGGTCATAACCCCTAAACAATCACTCAAACTCATAACCCCATCCCGAACCAGCTCTAAAGAGACCGGCAGCATGGTTTCCAGACCTACAACCCCATTAGCAGCACAGCAAAACTCCACCCGTTTACTATCCTCATCGTGGGGTGCGTGATCGGTGGCTATAGCCTCTACAACCCCTCTTGACAAACCCTCAAGCAGAGCGTTTCGGTCAACCTCACTACGCAGAGGAGGGGCCATTTTAGCATCGGTATTATAACCAATAACCGCCTCTTCAGTTAAAGCAAAATGGTGGGGGGCTACCTCACAAGAGACCGGCAAGTTACGCTCTCTAGCTCTCTCAACGCTCTTTAGAGCACCTGCTGTTGAAAGGTGAGCAACATGATACCGGCCTCCGGTAAGCTCCACCAGACGAATATCACGATCAACCAAAATTGATTCCGACTCGGCAGGTATTCCAGGAATACCCATCCTGGTGGCAGTTACCCCTTCGTTCATACACCCCTTTGACAAGGTGGGATCTTCTGCATGCTGAATTATCAAAGCACCAAAAGCCCTGGCATAATCCAAAGCGCGGCGCATTACGCTGGAGTCGGCAATTGCCTTGCCATCATCAGAAAAAGCCACACAGCCGGCCTTAATCAACAGCCCCATTTCAGTAAGCTCTTTACCGTTAAGACCCTTGGTTACTGCTCCGATGGGAAAGACGTTGACAATACCGCCAATCCTGGCTTTATCCAGCACATAACCAACCACGCTGGGATCATCAGTAACCGGTTTGGTATTGGGCATGGCAGCCACCGAAGTAACCCCGCCGGCCGCTGCTGCCCTGGTTCCACCGGCTATGGTCTCTTTATACTCATAGCCAGGCTCTCTGAGGTGGACATGCATATCCACAAGACCAGGAGCGACAATCAGGCCATCGGCATCTATAACTTTACAGTCAGCAGGCAGATCTGGACGCCCTACCGCCCGTATAACTCCATCAGCAATCAATAGGTCAGCACTCTCATCTATTCCGTTTGCCGGATCAATAACCCTGCCGCCCTTTATAAGGGTAAATTTTGGCTCGTTCATAGTTAAATCCTCGCCGTTTCAACGCCGCATAGGCGGTATAAAACCGCCATTCGAATGGCTAATCCGTTTGCTACCTGTTCCAAAATAACCGAATGTTTGAGGTCATCAGCCACCTTGGAGGTAATCTCTACTCCACGATTTATCGGCCCGGGATGCATGACGATTGCCTTAGGTGCTGCCAGAGCCAACCGTTTATGGTTAAGCCCCCAAAACTCATAATACTCCCTGACGCTAGGCAGAAAAGCTCCGGTCATTCGCTCCTGTTGCAGGCGGAGCATCATCACTACATCAGCATCCTTGATGCCCTCTTCCATTCTATGGAAAACCCGAACACCATAAGCCTCTTCGACCATGGACGGCATTAATGTTGGCGGCCCGACAAAACGGACATTTGCCCCCATGGTGGCAAGACCAATTGCGTTGGAACGGGCAACTCGAGAGTGGAGAACATCACCACAGATGGCCACCGTCAAACCCTCAAAACTCTCCCAACCCATTTGGGACAGGTGGTTATCAATTGTGAGCAAATCCAGCAGAGCCTGGGTTGGATGTTCGTGGCTACCATCACCAGCATTGATAATAGCAGCATCTAGATTTTTAGCTAAAAACTCTTGTGCACCTGACTCGGAATGGCGAACCACAACCACATCAGGATTCATCGCCTCCAGGTTAGCCAGGGTATCGATAAGTGTCTCACCTTTTTTTACCGAACTAGAGGCCACCGACATGTTGATCACATCTGCGGACATCCTTTTTCCTGCCAACTCAAAAGAGGTCCGGGTTCTGGTAGAGTTCTCATAAAAAAGGTTGATAACCGTCTTACCCCTAAGAGTGGGAACTTTTTTTATATCCCGGCGGTTGACCTCACGAAAAGAGGCTGCTGTATCAAGTATGGAGATAATCTCCTCACGGCTGAGATCGGCCATACCAAGTAGATGTTTACGATTCCAGATCTGTGATTTTATCATATTAAGTTTTACCCATATTATACTGTGGGTCTAGAGTTCAGCAGCAAGGTTTTGCCTTTAAAACGCCTACTCACTTAGTGTCCGCCGCAGCAAAACCAAGCCCGACTCTTTACTGTTAATTAGTTTAATAGACTCCATCTCTTCGGTCTCAACCTCAATACCAGCATAATCCGGCTGCACCGGTAGCTGCCTACCGCCTCGATCAGCCAGAACCAGCAGATCGACAATTTCTGGGCGGCCATAATCAAACAGAGCATTCAAAGCCGCCCTAATTGTACGGCCTGTAAAAAGAACATCATCAACTAAAATAATCCGCTTATCATCAATATTCATGGTTAAATCAGTAGCACCAATTACCGGATTTGATGCTACTGTATGGTGATCATCACGATAAAAAGAGATATCTAGAAAACCGATGGGAAGCTCCCGGTCCAACAGTTTATTAAGCCGCTGACAAAGCAGCCTGGCAACCATAGCACCACCACGGCGAATACCGACAACTACCCGCTTTTGCGGCTGGGTAATATCTTGATAAAGCTGGTCAGCCAACTGATCTATTGTCTCAAGAACTGCTTTGTTGGAAAGTAGGATTTTTTCACTCTGAATGTTCATGAGCTTCTTACCTCTTGTTGCTCTTGTTGCCAGTTTTTATATCTATCCAAAAATAGAGCTTCTAGTTTTACAACTACTTCTGAATCTGGTGTGCCGGTGATTTTCTCCATGAGTAGATGGGAGGCATCATCCAACAGACCCATGTCGGCATCAATCATAGGGTAGCTTTTTTTAAGACGTTTTAAGGCTTTAACAGCCGACTCATTTTCTGGTTTTGGCAGATTAAGCGGCTCTTGACTCACCGGCTCCTCAGAGTTGCTTTTTTGTGATTCTAAAAATTCGGCAAACTTCAGCAGGGTCAACTTCTGCTCCCTGTCTAAATTGCGCCAGATATCCAATAGGGCAATACGCTCTTTATCTTTTTTAAGCATTGTTCTAAAGCTTGTCCTATTCAGATGTTTGCGACGGAACAGGTGTATAATCAGCCGGGATTTTATCTCCCACCGAGATTACCCGCTCAACTGCCATAAATAATAATAGCATGGATAAGATGGTAATGATCAACCGTCCATTAGTACTTTTTGCCCAGTTGCCAAGCTCTTCATGGAGAGGAGTGTGTCCTCCCTCAGAAGAGTTTGCCCCATCTACATCCACTTGGGAACCTCTGGAACGCCATACATTACGAATTCCAATTAACAGTGCCACAATGGCAATTGCACCTAATAGTAAATGTAGGAAAATTCTCAACGTTACTCTCCGGCCTTTAAATAGGTGATAAATTGGTGGGTGATTCGTGCAGTAGCTCCCCACACATTAATATTGCCCGTGTCAAACTCAACTGGATCAGTTGCAGAAGGGGTAGAAAAAACCTTTAAAGGCAGAGTCAAAACCTCTTCTACCTCCCAGCTATCCGGCTCCAGATCCAGAGGCTCTTCCAGTATACCAACAAATGGGTAGATAATATATCCAGTTGAGCTGGTTGTTACCGTCGGCAAGCTTCCTAGAATCTCCACAGGGGAAATTTTTTCGCCAAGCTCTTCACCAGTCTCCCGAATAGCTGTTGCCAAAAGAGAGTTGTCACTACTCTCCCATCTACCCCCAGGAAAAGCTATCTGCCCTTT
>JADFZU010000063.1 GCA_015232365.1 Magnetococcales bacterium
AAAAAAAACTGTTACGCATATAAATCACAGATAATTTCTATATTTTAAATGAATTTACAGCAAAAAATATCAGTCTTATTGCTTTGATTACAATAAGTTACTAATCAAGAAAACCAAACAGCCCCCTACGGCTAATTTTTTTCTCAAGATGCTGAGTTAACGATTTTTTTGTTATGGGAACTTTCTGTTCATCTCGCAGAGCAGCCATTACCTGCTCTGGAGAGTCATAATCCCGAACTGAATGTAACAGGGTCTCAATAAAATGGTGACCAGTCTCTGGCTCCCAGGCGATTAAAACCGGTATCGTCCTCTGGCTGGTCTCCAACAACACACCCTGACCGCTTGCTACCCGGCCATTTTCATCTATCTCCAACGGTGCAGCATGTATAACAGCAGGACTCTGCCATTGTTGGGTCCAGTAGATTCTCTCAACTGCCCAAGGAGTGATCAATAGGACCGATGTCAGATCTTCCGCCTTACTGGGAGAGTCGGCTTCAACATGGACCCGCAACTTCCGGTTGATACCTGGGTCATCTTCGTCCCTTGAGGCTAAGATTCGGTCAGCGGCAACCTTGATGGCGACCGGGTCGGGCCAGCGGCAGTCCCATAGTTGCTGGGTGGTGTCATCCATGAGAAATCCTGGTCATCACCCTTTAGAAAAATTTTCCATCTAGTGGGCTAGAGGCAGTTGCGAAGAGTTTTTTCTCAATTCGCCCTGCCAAAAAAGCCTCACGGCCAGCTTGAACCGCCAATTTCATGGCTCTAGCCATACGAATTGGCTCATTTGCTCCAGCAATGGCAGTATTCATCAATACTCCGTCACAGCCAAGCTCCATGGCAATAGCAGCATCAGAAGCGGTTCCAACTCCAGCATCGACCAAAATTGGTACATTGGCCTGCTCAACGATAATCCGAATGGTGTATGGGTTACAGACCCCTAGACCGGAACCAATTGGGGCTGCCAACGGCATAACGGCTACACAGCCCATATCTTCAAACTGTTTACATAGGTATGGATCGTCTGTAGTGTAAACCATCACCTTAAAACCATCTTTAATCAGCAGTTCTGCTGCTTTAATTGTCTCAGGGTTGTTGGGCCAGAGATATTTAGGGTCGGAGAGAACTTCCAGCTTAACCAGATCCCACCCCCCAGCTTCTCTAGCCAAACGCAAGGTTCTTACCGCCTCTTCTGCGGTAAAACAGCCAGCAGTATTGGGTAGGTATGTATACTTTTTCGGGTCGACAAAATCGGTCAGCATTGGGGCTTTAGGGTCACTGACATTGACTCGGCGAACTGCAACGGTGACAATTTCTGCCCCTGATGCCTCAATTGCCTCTGCTGTCTCAGTAAAATCTTTATATTTTCCAGTTCCAACCAATAAACGGCTGTTAAAAGTCATACCACCAACATGAAGTAGATCATCCATCTGTTATCTTATCCTTTTATCCTTATTAGCCAGAATATTTCATGAAATATTTGGAGAAGAAGCACCACCGCCTATGAAGTGGACAATTTCCACCTGATCCCCATCAGCCAGCACAGTAGCGCTGTATTCCTCCCTTGGCACAACCTCCAGATTATGCTCTACCGCTACCCGGCCTGACTCAAACCCAAGAGAAGCCAATAGCTGGGTAACAGAGGTTTTTTCAGGTATCTCGGTAGAGTCGCCATTTAGAGTTATAAACATAATAGACCTGTCTTGATTATTAAAAAACCACTTAAACACAAAAGCATTGTATCTTATGGACGGGGCTGGATAAAGTCTTGGTGTGCAAGAAAAACCTACAAACCATATCGCAATGCAAAATAAAATAGGGCACAATATCTCTTCAAACATTGCCGAATGGTGAAATTTTTGGCAAACTTACGGTATTTATTAAATTCATGACCATAAAGGTCGGTAAATGTGGCAAGAGCAGGAAGAGTTAACCAATAATATTCTAAACCTGATTCGTGATAAACGGGTTTATGAAGCTCAGCTTATGTTGGATGAGACTATCCGTGCCAGACCGGAGTTTGCTAGTGAGTTGAATCTCTTTACTACTCTGTTGCAGGTTGGCAGAGATGGTGGTCAAACTGGTACAACCAAACCGGAAGATAGCAGGCATCAGCTTTTCCAAGAGGCGATAGAAATTCTCAACAGTAGTGGAGATGAATTAAAACTACAGAGAGAACATATAGAACGGCTGGAACTGTTTTTAGCTGAGATAGAAAAGATTGATACAGAGAGGAGAGAAAACCGAAGTCTGGACGGGGATTCTCAACACAGGCAACAGTTAGCAGAGCTTGGCATCTATCTTGACAAAATCAGAGGACTTCAAGCCCGGCGACAATTGGACCCGGCTAAACGTGTCACAAACAGGCTAAGTAATTGGGCCTCTAAACTGAACCGCACCCGACAAGCAAAAACAGTGGTTCACCCTGTGATAACAAAGCTTGAGCAGCTATCATCCTCTTACCAGCAGTAGCTATAGGGTTAAGTAATAAAGCACCGTGACAACAAATTATAAAATTCTGGTTCTAAACGGCCCAAATCTCAACATGCTTGGGCAGCGAGAGTCATCAATCTACGGAACAATGACCCTGGGGGATATTGAAGCATCTTGTCGAAAAAAAGCGGTAGATATGGGGATAGGCCTGGATTGGTTTCAGTCCAACCACGAAGGGGAACTGGTTGATAAAATTCAAGCTGCTCAGGGCAATATTGATTTAATCATAATTAATCCCGCAGCTTATACCCACACATCAATAGCTATCCGGGATGCTCTGTTAGCTGTTGCTATACCGGTAGTTGAGGTGCATATAAGCAATATACACAAAAGGGAAGATTTTAGAAAAAAATCAACTATTTCTGATATTGCCATAGGACAGATTGTCGGCATGGGGCCACAAGGGTATCTTTTGGCATTGGATGGAGGAGTAAACTATCTACAAGAGAGTTGACTTGTATATTTAACCAGAATATTTCATAAATTATCAGTGTTAAGAAAAGCTTGTTTTTATTATAAACATACAATTTAAATCCTTGTGAATTAAGGGGAAATTATATGGATCTCAAAGAGATTCGGCAGTTAATACGTTTTTTGTCTGGAACCGATGTTTCAGAAATTGAAATCACTGAAGATGGAAAAACTGTACGCATCAACCGTGCTACTGCCGGTGATGGTATGGCTTTAGGACCAGCACAGATTGTCCAGCCAACATATATACAGAGTGCTCCAGAACCACAGCAACCTCAGGCTGCAAGCCCAGGAGCAGTAGCACCTGTGGAGCCAGTTGAAGGGGCGACCATCAACTCGCCAATGGTTGGAACTCTATATCTTGCCCCATCTCCAGAATCGCCACAATTTGTTGCTGTTGGCGATATGGTAAAAAAAGGTCAGGTAGTGTGCATTGTTGAAGCCATGAAGCTGATGAATGAGATTGAATCAGAGATAAATGGTCGAATTGTCAGCATTCTTAAAGAGAATGCCTCACCTGTTGAATATGGTGAACCACTGTTCCAGGTAGAGGAAGTATAAGTTGGCTATGTTCAACAAAATATTGATCGCTAACCGTGGCGAGATTGCCTTGAGAATTCAACGGGCATGTAAAGAGATGGGCATTCAAACGGTTGCGGTACACTCCGAAGCCGATACCGATGCCATGCATGTATTGATGGCTGATGAGTCGGTCTGCATCGGCCCGCCACGCCCCAGCGACTCCTACCTTAATATCACTGCCATTATGGCAGCAGCGGAGATCACCGATGCCCAGGCCATACATCCAGGTTATGGTTTTCTGGCAGAACATGCTGAGTTTGCTGAGATAACCAAAGCCTCTGGACTGATTTTTATCGGTCCCCGTCCTGAAGTTATCCGCCTTCTTGGTGATAAAGTACGTGCTAGAGATGCGATGATCAAAGCCAAGGTTCCTATTGTCCCCGGCTCTGACGGAGTGGTAATAAATGAACAGATGGCACTGGTCTCGGCCCGAAAAATAGGTTATCCGGTAATAATTAAAGCTGTTGGTGGTGGTGGTGGACGGGGCATGAAGGTGGTCCATACCGATGCCGCTCTCATCAACGCCTATACTGTTGCAAAAAATGAGGCACTGCAGTTTTTTAAAAATGGCGATGTCTACATTGAAAAATTTCTCCAAGATCCTCGCCATGTCGAGATTCAAATCATGGCAGATCAACACGGCAACTCTGTCCATTTAGGCGAGAGGGACTGTTCACTGCAAAGACGGCACCAAAAAATTCTTGAAGAGGCTCCATCACCAAGGGTCTCTCCAGAAGAGCGTGAAAAACTCGGAACCCTGGCGGCCAAAGCAGCTCTTGCTGTTGGCTATACCGGGGCTGGAACCTTTGAATTCTTGCAAGATAGAGTTGGAGATTTTTATTTCATTGAGGTAAACACCAGGATTCAGGTTGAACATCCAGTAACAGAGATGGTCACCGGCATTGATCTTGTTAAAGAGCAGATCCGTATTGCTGCAGGAATGCCACTCTCCTTCTCACAAAAAGATATAGTTATTACCGGCCACTCCATAGAGTGCCGTATTAATGCAGAACATCCTGAGAACTTTACCCCATCACCAGGAAGGCTCACCCGTTATCACGTCCCTGGCGGTGGAGGTGTTAGAGTAGATTCAGCAGCCTATGAAGGGTATCAAATCCCCCCCTATTATGACTCAATGATTGGTAAATTAATTGTCCATGGCAAAGATCGAGAAGAGGCTATAGCAAGAATGAGCCGGGCATTGGATGAATATGTTATTGAGGGTATCCACACATCTATCCCCCTCCATCAGCGAATATTGAGGGACGGTGCTTTTAAAACCGGACAGTACGACCTAAACTTTTTAGAACACTTTGTTAAAGTTCGTAAATAACTGGGCTGGAAGCTGCGACTAGAAGTTAGTGATTCTAATATGTTTCATAGGATAATATGGAGTACCAATGGTTAGTGACCAACTGGATCGACTTAAACTTCTGATTGATGAGAACCACATCCATCAAAGCGTTAAGGAGATGGCACAACGTATTGATGAAGATTTTGCAGCTAAAGATTCACCAAACTCTGAGCCAATAATGGTGGTAGTCCTTAAAGGTGGCTTTATCTTTGCTGCCGACCTCCTAACCTGCATGAACCGGCCTATTCCAGTAATATTTGTCACCCCCCGCCTATCGGACTGGGAGGTACTCATGAGCCAAGAAGACCGAGAGTTGATTAAAGGCCGCGATCTAATCATTGTCGATCTGCTACTCGATTCTGGTATTAGTCAAAAGCGGTTATGCCAATCAATTGCTACCTACAATCCAGCATCGATTCGTTTAGCCATTCTACTGCACAAAACTGTGGAGAAAACAGAAGATTTAACCATAGACTATCTTGGCTTTGAGGTTCCTGATGTGCGCCTGGTTGGATACGGCCTGGATGAGAACCAACGTTTCCGTGGTTTGTCAGGGGTCTATACCTGGTGGACTTCTGAGGCAAACCGTAACAAATAACACCCACCTGACCTACTTACTTTTCAAAACTTTTTGCTCCATACTAAACTGATTGCTAGCTTTATCCCCTGCCACAACAACAGAGAACCGCTTCTGTTCTTTTAACGGCAGGTCTAAATCAGTTTGAATATCAAGAGAAAAACTCTTAGCCCCATTTAACTCCCATGTGCCACTACCAGAAATATTGGTATTAGAGGTATCTACCTGAATATTTTCAAAAATTAATTTTTTCTGTAATATGGTAAGATTTGTCTCCATTTTATTCCAATAGAGAGCATTTTTATCATCAGAAATTACCATATTGCCAATTACAGGCTTATAAAAAGCGTTGTGGTTGATAGAGGTCAAACGACCTGGCTCTACCCGGAGATAGCTATGGCCTAGAAGCTCGCCAATGGGAAGATAGCTCTTACTATCAAGCTGGCCATAAATATTAGCCCCAGCAAACAAATTGCCCTCTAGCTGAACCTTGGCATGACCTTCTGACTGTCCAGGCAGTTGACCCACATCTACCCCGGCCAAAGCTAGCTGTGCATCAAAGATAATTGGCTCTTGAGAGAGATCAACAAGAGCCATCATCTCAACCAACCCTCCAGCGGCTAACATTTTCATATGTGGCAGATGCAGGCGGTTCTCGACAAGTTCAAAAGGTAGCTCCAACTCTTTAAACTCAAGTGGACCTATTTTACCTTTGTTAAAATCAACCGCCCCTTTTGCATGCCAATCGGCAGAATCTAAAGACTGGGTTACCATCATATTCAACTTCGCCAAACCCTGACTATTCCAGTTTTTAGCAACTGGCAGATAGTCTGAAAGACGCTCCAGAGACCAGTTTATATTGGTTTCAAGCTGCTTATTAGGGGCAAAAGAGCCAGAAACCGTTATGTTATGGTCAGGAATAATCGGATGCTTCAAAGCAAACTTTTTAATGGTCAACTCATTGTTGGATTGAGAAACAAGAAGTTCAAGAGCAAGAGGTACTCCAGATTTTTTATCTAAAGGTGGTGCATGGACAGTCGTGTTGGATAGATCCACTTCAGCCGAATAGACCATAGCCTTGGGCCAGACTCCTGCCACGCCAAAGGTTCCAGACGGACTATTACCGGAAAAAGGGAAACTCTCAGGCCATGGAAACCGGTCTAGATCAACCTGGTTTAAAATTTTTAAATCCAACTTTAGCGGTCCACGCAACTGGTTACGTATCCAACCATCTGCGGCTAAAACTGGCGAACCGTCTAAATAGACAAAAAACTCTTCAAACTCCAAATTGGGAATACCATCCAAGTCGATAATAATTGTTGATTTTTGCCGAAACGAGATATCCAATGTATCTTTTTTATCGCTACGCAAATTGAAGCGGTCGAGAATAGTGGTGTTAAGTTGCTGGGCTGGTACTGTTTTGGCTTTCTCATCTTTACGTCGCAAAGAGACCCCATCTAACTGTAGCCAGGTGCTAGTCTGCAACCCCTGATCTAGGGAACCATGGAGCAACGTGGAAAAATAACCACGGGAAGTTTTTACTTGCACAGTGTCGGTTGATAGGATCTCCTGTAGATCCTTAAGACGCACAGATTTGGCCTCAAAGCTGAGCAGGATTGGCATATCAAATGGATCAAATGTTGATGGTAGAGGGCCAATTTGACCGTGGACGGTAAATGGTACTGAACGATAGCGTGCTGAAGCGTTAATTGGCGATGCCCGCATCGGGCTTAAAGCATGGACACCAACATGAAGGTGGTCAAAAACCAATGTTCGCCCCTCTGGGTGGTCCCAATCAAGAACAACCAGAATACCGTTTTGCACTGTGATTCGGCCAATTGTCAACTCATCAAGGCCGACTCCCAACTCAGAGGTCAGCTTTTCATCACCAGCAACGGCAGTATCCTGTGCCCGCTCCAGAAGTGGGGCTTTATCCCGTAAGACCATATGGATCTGGGGGTTGATAAACTTAATTGCCGATAGCTGGGGTTTACCAACAAAAAGAGAGATAGGATTAAAACTTAACAGAGTCTCTTGCACCTGAACCATTGGAGGCTCGGCAGGGTCTTCGGGTAGAATCTCCAACTCTAGCAGCTCCAAACTAAATAGACCGCTCAGAGGAGCATAACTAACCTGCTTGATAGAGACCTGATGCCCGGTAATACGTTGCAGGGTATTTATAATCTTGGGCCGGTACCAGTCCATATTTTTGGTCTGATAATAGACCACGACTCCCAAAGCCAGCACCACAACAAGCAGTAGAGCGGTTATTATCAATGGGCGACGACTAGACATCAATTTATGCTCTTATCCTTTAACTAGAAACGGCCGTTGGAAGTGCGTACATTGTGCAACATCTTGGTTTATCTGGCGTATTATAAAAAAATCGAAGTCACGTTATTGGTGATGAGACTTTTTTATAATACGCTAGGGGAATCTATAGGTTGTGTCAGGTGCGTGCTTCTAACTGCTGTTTCTAGGTTAAAACCGGGCAGACAGTTGTAAGCAAGCACTGCCAACTTCTGAGTCCAGGTTTAACCTAGCTTATCTTTCAACAGACTATTAACCATAGCTGGGTTGGCTTTCCCACGGGTTGCCTGCATAACCTTGCCGACCAAAAACCCCAATATTTGGGTTTTTCCACCTCTATACTGTTCTACCTGCTCAGGGTGGGCAGCAAGAACCTGATCAACTTCCGAGTTGATTGCACTGCTATCTGTAACCTGTTTCAGCCCTTTCTCTTTGACAATTTGTTCAGGATCACCACCATCATCAAACATAAAACCAAACACCTGTTTGGCAATCTTGCCCGATATATCTCCACTCTGGATTAGAGCCACCAGCTTGCCCATATTGGTAGCAGAGACTGGAGACTCTTCAATCTCCAAACCATTTTTGTTCAATCTTCCCAAAAGCTCTACAGTTACCCAGTTTGCCGTAGCTTTGGCATTTTTCTTTCCTGCTACTGTAACCACCTGGTTGGCAATCTCGAAATAGCTAGCCATCTCCTTGCTTGCAGTCAAAACACCAGCGTCGTACTCCGATAGCCCCATCTCATCTTGAAATCGTTTTGCCATATCATCCGGTAGCTCAGGCAGTCTGGCTCTAATGTCATCTATATGTGACTGTTCAATAGTGAGCGGCGGCAAGTCAGGTTCAGGAAAATACCGATAGTCGTGAGCATCTTCCTTACTTCGCATAGAGCGGCTACTATTATTATTGGCATCCCAGAGTCTGGTCTCCTGAACCACAGTATCACCGTTCTCAATAATATCTATCTGCCGTTCCACCTCATAATCTATAGCTCGCATCACGTTTCTTATTGAGTTTAAATTTTTCAGCTCGGTTCTGGTGCCAAACTCTTCGGCCCCATAATGGCGTACTGAAACGTTGGCATCACAACGAAATGATCCTTCCTCCATGTTGCCGTCACACACCTCTAAAAAACGCAATATAGCCCTGAGTTTTTTAAGGTAGGCTCCAGCCTCTTCAGATGAGCGCATGTCAGGCTCAGACACTATCTCCAACAGAGGGGTTCCAACCCGGTTTAGATCAACCCAAGAAGCACCAACAATACCTTCATGGAGGCTTTTCCCGGCATCAACTTCCATATGAATCCTGGTCACACCAACCCGTTTTTTCGACTGGCCTTCCGGGTTGATAAATAGCTCGCCGTGTTCAACAATTGGCAGATCATATTGGGAAATTTGATAACCTGTTGGAGAGTCGGGATAGAAATAGTTTTTCCGGGAGAATACCGAAAAATTATTGATGGTTCCATTGATTGCCAGCCCGGTTTTAATAGCCATGTTGACCATCTCCCGGTTCATGACTGGCAACACACCCGGAAACCCGGCACAGACCGGGCAGATCTGGGTATTGGCCTCAGCTCCGAATATGTTCGGGCAGCCACAGAAAATTTTTGATTTTGTCCTAAGTTGGGAGTGAACTTCCAACCCAATAACGGTCTCATAATGGGGGTCGATAGGCATGGCTTAAAGAACCGGTTTCCTAGTATGCCATTCAGTGGCTTGTTGATAGGCGTGAGCAGCAGATAGAATACCGCTCTCATCAAGTGGACGGCCAATCAGTTGTAGGCCGATAGGCAGGTTGTCTCGGCTAAATCCACAAGGAATTGAGATAGCTGGAAGACCTGCAAGGTTAACGTTGATAGTAAAAATATCTGATAGATACATCTGCACAGGATCGTCGGTTTTTGCTCCCAACTTAAAGGCGGTATCCGGGGTGGTTGGGGTAAGCAGCAGATCAACCTTGGTAAAGGCAGCTTTGAAATCGTCGGCTATCATGCGCCGAACTTTCTGGGCTTTTAAATAGTAGGCATCATAATAACCAGAAGAGAGGACATAGGTTCCCAGCATTATTCGGCGCTTGACTTCACTACCAAACCCTTCGGCCCGACTCCTGGTGAAAAGATCTTTAATGTCTTGGGGATTTTCGCAACGGTAACCAAAGCGAATACCATCATAACGGGCCAGATTAGAAGAGGCCTCAGCCGGAGCCAGAACATAGTATGTGGGGATAGCCTGTTTGGTGGTTGGCAGAGAGACAGGGACCAGCTCAGCACCCAAATCTTGAAACTGTTTTTTTGCCTCCTCAATGACCGAGGCGACGTCAGTACTCAACCCCGTAGCAAAATACTCTTCTGGAACACCTATTTTCCGTCCTTTTAGGCCATCGTTAAGAGAGGCCATATAATCGGGAACCGGAGAGTCGATACTGGTAGCATCTTTAGGATCATGACCAGCCATGGCTTGTAGTAACAGAGCTGCATCTTCAGCAGTTTTGGTCATGGGACCAGCCTGATCAAGGGATGAGGCAAAAGCGACCATACCAAAACGAGAGACCCGGCCATAGGTAGGTTTTATTCCGGTAATTCCAGTTAGAGCTGCTGGCTGGCGAATAGAACCGCCGGTATCAGTGCCGATAGCTGCAACCCCCAGACCGGCAGATACTGCTGCTGCTGAACCACCGGAGGAGCCTCCAGGAATACGAGTTAGATCCCATGGATTTTTAACCACACCGAAAAATGATGTCTCATTGGATGATCCCATGGCAAACTCATCCATATTGGTCTTGCCCAGCATAACAGCCCCGGCTGCTTTTAGACGGCTGGTAACGGTAGACTCATAGGGGGGGATAAAATTGTGCAACATGCGTGAACCGCAGGTAGTCCGAACCTCTTTAGTGCAGAAAAGATCTTTCACACCGATAGGAACTCCGGTCAGTGGCCCACCCTGCTTTGCATCCAAGCGGTTATCAGCATCTTGAGCCGCTTTAATAGCTCCGGCTCTGTCGATGGTAATGTAAGCATTAACCTCTGGATTGATCCTCTCAATACGCTCAAGGAAAGAGTTGACCAAATCTTCGGAAGAGATCTGCCGCTTTTTTAGAGACTCCGCAAGCTGGCTAATTGATAAAACAGTAGGATCTGAAAACACTTAAATACGCTCCGTTCACTCCATCTTTTTGGTAATTGAACCGCTATTGCTATGTTGAAAAATTTTCACAAACTCAGCACTGTAAACTTTATCAACCAATATACGGCACTATTCAATAATTTTTGGAACCCTAAAATGACCATCTTCCGTATCAGGTGCACAGGCCAACAGCAGATCACGGGCATCACTATTTACTACCACATCTTCTCTTGCAGGCATAAGCATCTCTACCGCATGGGACATCGGCTCAACACCGTCGGTTGGCAGTGAGTTTAGCTGGTCCATCAATCCTAGAATTTGTGATAGCTGCTCCACATAGCCCTCAACCTCATCAGCAGGAATATCCAAGCGGGCCAGGTTGGCTACATGTTTAACGGTATCAGCAGTTATAGACATAGTTCATCACATCTTTTTATATGTTGATTAGCAGTTGGCAGTTAATCTTCTCATCTCCTAAGAATAACACTCTTTAAAATAATTGCACGGCTCCATACTGCAAAAAATCCTGAAAAAATACCAAAAAACGGCAAGAATTTTGCTTACTAAACAGTTGCAAACAAAAAAAGGTTTTTTTTGACACCGCTATATAGCGGCTTAGTTTAGAAATTAACTACGGCCAACAACCGCTGCCATTATCGCATTACTGATAGTGGCAAGTTAATATGGCCAAAGATAGTTTATCATTGATAACAACCATATATTAACTTTTTTCGAAAGGCACACACATGTTAACGTTGAGTTTTATTCTTATTATTTGTGCGGGTTGTCTTGTGGGCGGCTATAGAATGTCCAACAGCGAGAGCACATCCAGGCCTGGCTTAGCTAAACCTGCAGCAAAAACAGCATAGTAGGAATTAAGCCTGACCGGCTTCTCTAGCTTGAAGCCACAAACTCTGAATCTGTTCTGGAACCTCTCGCCCTGGTTTTAGGGCTGAGAAATTTCTGACGTTGCCGGTTATAAACCGATAGTCTAGTTCGTGGCTTTTTAAAATTGTGTCAATTATCGGCTCAGCAGGGCTACTAAAAGCCACATTCAATGCAGCGTTTAGTGGTACAATAAAATCTGCATTTGGCTCTCTAGCCAGAGCTGCATTCAACTCTTCTATATGTTGCCAGAAAAGTGGCAAACTATCGCCAAGCATCTCTTTGAAAGCTGGCAGCTTTAGCAGCACACTCACTGTAACTAGAAGGGTTTTTATCAACATGGTTTTTTAAACTCTATCAATTTAGATCATATCTAGCCCGGACCTGAGCTATAAAATGTATTTTTACAAAACAGAAAAGAGCACTCCTATCCAGCGTATTTGGTTACTGGATTCTCCAAAGGGCCAAAATCGGGAAACCACCAACATATTCTAGTGTATAGTTGGTTTCTTCATGTTGGGTAGAACACCGCTGTGGATCTTATCAGACAGATCAACAACCTCAGCATCAAAACGGGTTAAGGGATTTTCATCTCTAAACTGATGAGTTTTTTTACGTATTTCAGCAATCTCATCATCAATCTTTTTAATAATATCCCGCTCTCTTTCACTCTTTTTACTATCGATTGACATTAAACTCTCCAAAATCTACTCACAAACATTTGCTTGTATTCTGTTTATGAAAATTTCACTAAATTATTCAGATGCTAATTTAGTATAGATAATTATCGAAAATTTAACAAGTTTTGCCTTACAAACAGCAAATTATTGTAACATAACAACAGCTGG
>JADFZU010000064.1 GCA_015232365.1 Magnetococcales bacterium
CCACATTTGCAGATAGCATAACTTTCCCCAGCCTTGGTACTGATTACATAATTTTTTTTGTTATCATACATTTTACCCATATTATTCGTTTCCTCTCAATGTATTTGTTCGGTGGTCACGGTGCAAATAAACGCTTGAAGATTATGCTTATGTTATCCATTATCATCGAAATGTGTTCATGGAATCAATGCTCTGTTACAGTTTATAAAGTGTATTATATGACTTACTTACAAAGGAGCCATCTCTTTCATTATAGATTCTTTCTGAGATATTTGATTGCCAGTCAAACAGAATCCGCCTAATTTATTCTCTGAGTTGAAAAACCTTCCAACTATTCCAGAATCATCACCTTCAACCTGCCACTCGCCAGTGGTTCCAGGTGCTGGTGGTAAGGTGACAATAGGGTGCAGTGTAGTTTTTATTGTTACAGGCATGTGTGGATAGATCACCGGAGTTGGAGTGCCAGTCAACGTCATGCCTAAAGCTCTAGCAGAAATCATCAGTGGAGAGATATAGGGTAGGTTTCTTCCCGCTACTTCCGCACAATCTCCCAATGCGTAAATATCCGGCGAACTAGTCAGAAGGTGATCGTTGGTCACAATTCCACGATTAACTTCAAGCCCAGAATCTCGGGCTAGTCCCACTTCAGGTCTGACGCCTACAGCGGAAAGAAACAAATCCACCTCTACAATCTTGCCATTTTCCAGTTCGGTTCGATATCCAGATTCTTGCTTTTCAATCTCTCCGTTAAAGGTTTCCAAGTGCCAAACAGCTCCGGCATCTGACAAACTTTTTTGGACTGCCCGCCCTGCCTTTTCTGGCAACAGTGTACTGATAGGCCATTTGTCTGGGCCGATCAACTCCACATGATAACCACTCTCTAACAAGTCGTTGGCAAACTCTGATCCGATAAGGCCAGGACCAATAATACCAACTCGCTTGGATTTAGAAAGACGCTTTCTGAAGTGGGTATAATCAATTAAATTATTTACCATTAGCACATCACTAGCACCATCACCTTTCAGGGGAAGTTTAATTGGAGAAGCTCCCACAGCTAGAATGAGTTTGCTGTATGGGTAGGACTCCCCATTTATGGTCAGTATATGTTCCTCTGGGTTAATGGAATCCACTATGCAATGCGGCATGATGGAGGCGTTCAAATCTGTTGCCATTTTTTCAACACTTGCAGAGGCCAAATCGTCGGCACTTTTGCCTTTGAATAGTGCACCTGATAACATTGGCTTGGAGTAGAAGCGACCATCATCCCTTGTGACCAAAACCATGGCATCACCATAGCCATTTTTTCGCAACTCTTTGGCAATGCCATATCCAGCTAGACCTGTACCTATAATAATGATCGGTTTCATAACGACTCCCCTTGTTTTAAAGGATGGTACATGATGATTCTTTACTCAATAATCTAAAGAACTTTTAAATTTATAGCATTTCAAAGTCTGATTTACCTGTGCCATAAGTGATGGTGGTACAGGTGTTGGCGAGGTCAATGGGTGATAATGTCCTACTTGCTGTTGTCATTTAATAACATTCATTCATTTAATTTCCCAGTTTAGCAAAAAAAAACCTGACGATCAATCTGCCTATCATTCTGGCTGCGGTTACTATCTACCTTACCCATATACTACCCAATACCTTGTAGATCCTACCATAAATATTGAAATTATTTACATAGATATACTTCGAAGATAAAATATAGAAAGTTATGTGATTAATTGAGTGGAGGTGTGTTAGCAATTTGTTGTACTATTAGATTATCCAGATTCGGCAGTTTGGCGTGCTTTAATGGTGCAACATATTGGTTTGTCTGATGCATCAGACAAAATTGAAGTCAGCTTGTTGGTGATGAGACCTTTTTCTGTTTTACCAGGTGAATCAAGAGGTTGTGCCAAGTTATGTGCGAACAACTGCAGAATCTTGACTATTGGTTTGCATTTTATGATTTCTAATCAGGCGATTTTTATTTTTGAGAAGCTTAGCTAGGAGATGGTCATGGAAAGGAGACAGTTTATTCAATCTTCAGCCGCTTTAGCGGTTGGGGCTGTTGCTGGAGTGGGTGGGAGTGCCGGCCAAGTGGAGGCCAAAGATAATAAAGCCTCAGTGCAAAAATATAACAGTGTCGGTCGTACCAAAATGAAGATGAGCGACATATCTTTCGGTTCTGGGCGGTTAACATCAAGCTCATTAATTCTCAGAGCTATCGATAGAGGCATTAACTATTTTGATACTGCCCCTGATTATGGTGAGAGTGAAAATATAATTGGCAAGGCATTGCGACGTTTCAAAAACCGGGAGAAAATTTATCTGGCTTCTAAATTTTGCCACCCCATCGCATACTCATCAGGTAAAAGCCATTTGCAGGTTGGCTCTTCTAAAGATGATTATATCGCTAGTGTAGATGGTAGTTTGAAACGTCTAGGGACAGATTATCTTGATGTGGTTTTTGTCCATGCTATGGGGGAAAAAGAGAGCTTTGACGATGAAAAGGAAAGACTCTTTGATCCTAACATGCTAGAAGCGGTCAATGAGTTGAAAAAATCTGGAAAAATCCGTTATCTAGCAGTATCTTCCCACGGCCCTAACAATATGGAAAAGCTGATGCTAGAAGCGGTTCGATCTGGCTATTTTGATATTATAATGCCTGCCTTCAACTTTATGAAATTCCCTAAAGTTCCTGATTTGATACGTGAAGCCAAACAGAATGGTGTTGGTGTTATTGCCATGAAAACCTTGGCTGGTGCAAGCGATAGCAATGTGGAGTTGGGTCCAGGTAAGTTTGAACAAGCTGCTTTTAAATGGGTATTAAATCATGCTGAGGTGGATGGTCTAGTTGTTACATTCAAGTCCGTGACTCATTTGGACGATTATTTACCTGCTTCAGGGCAGCCTTTTGCTAGTGTTGATCAACGTTTTTTAGATAGTTATGCTGCTATGTACGGTTCCCAATACTGTCGAACAGGCTGTGGAGATTGTGGTCCGAGCTGTGTGGAAGGTGTTGATATTGCGTCCATATTACGTTATCAGATGTATTTTGAAAATTATGGTGAAGAAAAACGGGCCATGATGGCATACAAAGATGTTGAAAAAAATGCTGAGAGTTGCCTTGCGTGTGCCGATGATAATTGCAACTCGGCTTGTTCCTATGGTCTGAGTGTGGGTGAAAAACTTAGAGCCGCTCATCGCTCTCTATCAATGCAAGCCTAATGTAATATGATAGTGGATCGTCAAACCACTCCGGCTCCGTCTAACCTTGTGCGTGGGTTGCTTCTGGTATTTCTGCCTATAATTGCTTTGTTAATCTATATAGATGGTCAGAATTATAATCCTGGCCTACTGGAATTCAAAGCCAAATCACAAAGCAGTAAAACCTATGCTAATTTTTTTCCAAAAACCTGGGGAGGGTTACAGCAAATAGGAGGTCTGCGTAGTTTTGATAAAACTAACCTATATGAATATGTAAACGGTCATGCTGAGTTTTTTATTGGTGCAGGTTTTCTCTCCCTTACATTAGCTGAATACGGTTTTGAAAATCGAGATAGTGAGCCATTGGTTGCTATGGAGCTATACCATATGGGGAAACCACTACATGCATTTGGAACTCTCATAGATGAGACAAGTCAAGGAGCCACTCCTATTTCTATGGGTAGCATGGGATTTCAAAGTGGACAAGATTTGCGATTTATTCTCGGACCATACTATATTAAAATATCTGCGTTTACCGATGACATAGACTTGGAAAAAGGAGCTGTTGCACTTGAGGAATCCATGAGAGGTGCTATGGAACCTATAAAAGATAGTGATTCACTGGTTTTTGATTTTCCAGATTTTGGCAGGATAATTTCCACCCGTTTTATAAAAGAGAACTATCTCGGTCTGGATTTTCTTGGTAACGTGCTAGAGCGTACTTTCCAAAGAGACGGTTCTTCTGAGCAATTTAAATCTTTTATATTTATGGCAGATGCAGAAAAGGTAGCGCAGACTCATAAGAACCTTAATGCCTTTTTGCAAAATGATGGTATTGAATATTCTGAAACTGAGGTTGAGGGGATGAGCATAGTTCGTGTAAGTGATCCTTATGAGGGGGATTGGTTTTTTGTTCCATTTGAAAAGCGTCTTATTGGTATTTTTGGTCCAACGCCAGAGGAACTCATGAAGGAGTTAAAGAGGTTTTCTGATGACTGGAAAAAGACCAAAGAAAAAAAATAGATTAGAGAGCCTGCATGAACGGCGTCTGTTTTTAAAAAGGGCTTCTCGTTTAAGCGGCGGTGCTGCCATTCTTGCTGCTGGTGGATATTTGGTCTACTCCGACTCTCCAGTACGACGTACGCCAGAAAAAATCCATACTCTACCTGATTACAGGGTAGAGCCATCAAAAATGTACCCAATCATGTCTATAGTCCGGGGGTTGAACGTTGATTCCATGGTCAAACAGGCGGTAGATAAGCTTGGTGGAGTTTCACGCTTTATTAAAAAAGGTGATACGGTACTACTAAAACCCAATGTAGGTTGGGATAGAATGCCAGAACAAGCAGCCAATACCGGACCAGAAGTGGTTGGAGCTGTTGTCGGGCTTTGCCGTCAAGCAGGGGCAGGGCGGGTATGGGTGAGTGATGTATCACTTAACGATCCTCGGCGTAGTTTCAACCGCTCAGGTATTGAAAAGGCCGTTCATGATGCCGGGGGTGAGGTGCATATCTGCGGTGATAGTGATTTTGTCCAGACAGATATGGGCGGCAGCTTGCTTAAAGTGTGGCCTGTATCTAGATTTTTTATGGAGGCTGACAAGGTAATCAACCTTCCTATAGTAAAACACCACTCATTAAGCGGTTGTACGCTCTCTATGAAAAACTGGTATGGGGTTCTAGGAGGAAGGCGCAACCAACTGCACCAGGATATACATACCTCCATTGTTGATTTGGCCAACGCCCTAAAACCAACATTGACCATAATGGATGCGGTTCGGGTTTTGAAACGTAACGGACCCACTGGTGGCAACCCTGATGATGTAGTGCGGGAAAACACGATTATAGCCTCTCTGGATGAGGTGGCCTTAGATAGTTATTCATTGGGGTTTTTGGGGCTTGTACCAGAAAAAATTCCTTTTCTGGCGATGGCAGAGGCACGACAGATTGGTCAGGTAGATTGGCGTTCTCTTAACGTTTCACAATCCCAGCTAGGGTAGGGGGATATATGCCAGGATTGAGAGCTATTCGCCGAATATATGCGATATTCTTTTTTGTGCTGTTTCTATTTTTTATTTTTAGTGCTGATTTTCAACATCTAAAAGGTTATGAGGTCTCTCTTTTTCTTCAGATAGATCCATTAACCGCTATCGCAGGTTTACTAACAAGCCACACACTTTACAAAGGTTTGGCTCTCTCTTTGGTGATACTGATTCCTACCCTTTTTCTTGGGCGGTTTTTCTGTTCTTGGGTCTGCCCTTTGGGAGTTTTAAACCAATGGTTGAGTCATTTTGCCAATAAAAGAAGACCATCTGAAGAGTATGTTGTCAATAACTACCGCCCAATATATCGCATAAAATATTATATTTTAACTCTCCTTTTGGTACTGTCAGCTTTTGGCATGTTACAAATTGGTATTTTTGACCCTATTGCGGTTATGTACCGCTCTTTTACTATTTCCGTTCTTCCGGCTTTTGATAAAATTGAGGCGGGGATCTATCTCAACGATCCACTGTTTAACGGTGGAATATTTATCTCAGCTCTCTTTTTGTTAATTATTTTAGCTAACCGTTTCCTAACGCGCTTTTGGTGCCGGGTTCTCTGTCCATTGGGGGCATTACTTGGTGTTTTTTCTCAGTGGTCTTTACTACGAATTCACCGGGATGTGGAAAAATGCACTGATTGCTCCAAATGTCTCCAGTTTTGCCAGGGAGGGTGTGATCCTGATGGTGAGTTGCGAGTTTCTGAATGTCATGTTTGTATGAACTGCCTGGAGCAATGTCCAGAAACAGCGTTGCATTATGGATTAGCTACAGCTAAAAGTTCAGTCGCTAAACCGTTGGATATAAACAAACGTCGTATGCTTGAGACTGTGGTTGGGGCTGGATTTCTGTTTCCTATGTTGCGCAGCTCAATTAGTGCACATGCCTCTCCTGCTCCTACTGTAATAAGACCTCCAGGATCTTTAGCTGAGGAGGAGTTTCTTGCTCGTTGCATAAAGTGTGCAGCCTGTATGCGAGTCTGTCCTACGAATGTTTTGCAACCAGCTTTACTGGAGACTGGATTTGAGGGGTTATGGACCCCAATTTTAATTAACCGTCAAGGTTATTGTGAACACCACTGCGTACTCTGTGGTCAGGTGTGTCCTACGGCTGCTATTAGACCAATTTCAATTGAAGAAAAAATTGGTAAAAAACCTTTTGAAGAACCAATCCGATTAGGAACCGCTTTTTTTGATCGGGGCCGCTGTTTGCCATGGGCAATGCAAACTCCTTGCATTGTTTGTGAAGAGGTTTGTCCAACATCACCCAAAGCTATATGGTATAGGTCAACTGAAGTAAAGGACCGTAACGGTAAAATAAAGCTGGTTAAACAGCCATTTGTTGAACCAACTACCTGTATTGGTTGTGGTATTTGTGAGAACCAATGTCCAGTTACTGATAAAGCTGCAATTCGAGTAACTTCAGTGGGGGAGAGTCGCTCTAAGAGTAACCGTATGATTTTAGAAGGTAAAAAGGTGGTGTAGATGGTGGCAGTCATACCAGGAGTAGAAGTTAAATATTCAGCACTTTTGGAGTTTTTACAAAAATTTGAAAGTGCTATAATTGCATTTTCCGGTGGTGTAGATAGCACCTTTCTAGTCGCTGCTGTAAAAGACTCTGGCATACCATATCTTGCTGTTACTGCTTTATCTCAAACAATGCCATCTCAGGATAAAAAAGATGTGAGGATTGCCGTTGAGGAGCTTTCTTTAAATCATAGTTTTATTAAAAGTCATGAGCTTGATGTTGATGATTTTGTTAAGAACTCACCTGATCGTTGTTTTTACTGTAAGAGTGAGTTGTTTGAACTGTTGACTAAAAAAGCTAAAACAGAAGGTTATATGGCAGTTTTTGATGGCAGCACAGTCGATGATTTGACAGATTATAGACCAGGAACAAGAGCTAAAAATCAGTTTGATGTAATAAGCCCAATTCAAGAAGCAGGCTTGAATAAAGATGATGTTCGTAAGCTTTCTAAAAAAATGGGGCTTAAGAGTTGGAACAAGCCAGCTTCTCCATGTCTCTCTTCACGGATATCATATGGAGAGCCAATTTTACCCCAATCTATACATATGGTTGAAAGTGCTGAGAACGCATTGAGAAATATGGGGTTTGGAGTTTTGCGAGTTCGTAAACAGGGTGATACCGCCCGTATTGAACTAACTGAGCCGGATATTGCCCGGCTTATAGATTCATTTTTGCGAAAAAAGGTGACTGAGGAGTTGCTAAAAATCGGTTTTAAATTTGTAGCCTTGGATTTAGAGGGGTTTAGAAGTGGAAAACTAAATCGTGTTATTCCCAATGTTGATATAGTAGGGGGGTGAAATATCCTTATCAACTACGATTAATAAGGCCTGCCACATAACCTGCGCCAAATCCGTTGTCAATATTAACCACAGTAACATTTGATGAACAGCTATTTAACATTCCAAGCAGAGCAGTAATTCCATTAAATGATGCTCCATACCCTGAAGAGGTGGGTACAGCAATTACCGGTTTGTCAACCAACCCACCAACTACTGACGGCATAGCTCCTTCCATGCCTGCTACAACCACAAACACCCGTGCAGTGCGAAGCAACTCTCCAGCAGCTAATAATCTATGTAGACCAGCGACACCTGCATCATAATATGTCTCAACTTTTGCCCCCATGAGACGTGCAACTAATGCTGCTTCTTCAGCAACTGCAATATCACTGGTACCAGCACAAAACACCCCAACCAGACCCTCCTCACTACTATTATTAATTTGTCTGTATAGACACTTTGTTCCATCAGTCTTTTGAAGCTGGGGAAACAGTGCGGTTAATTTTGCAATCCGCTTGCGTGACAGTCGAGTGATTAGAAGGTTGTTTTCGTGCTCTAGAGCCTTCTCAACTATTCCTTTTAAATGTTTAAACTGTTTGCCATGAGCAAGGATCACCTCTGGAAAACCACTACGTAAAGCCCGGTGAGTATCCAAACGTGCTACCACATTGCCATCCTGACTCAAGGAGTCTGTTGGAAAGCGTTCTAATTTTGCCATTGTCTCCTCCACGGTGCTCTGCCCTTTGGCTAAGTCACTCAGGAGGGATTTTAGTTGTTCTGGAGACATCTGTTTTCCTCATTAAGGCATCGGTAAGAAAAGGTGCTAACTGTTGTTGGGTCTGGGGCATGCTCCACGCTTGTTCTTGTGATATCTTTGCCAAATCATCATGCTCTAGCCGCCATATTCCACCAGCCTTTTTAACGCGGATATCCCCCCACGGTGTCAGCAGTTTTTTTTCAGATCTAGGCAGTATGAACCGTTCCATGGCGGTAAAGCGAACACCCAATGCAGTGCTATGAGATAGTAAGATTTGGGCTAAACTTTTCTCCTGTCCCAGTTTGCATACTACTTCTATACGAACACCAGGACGGCCTTTTTTCATGGTCATTGGAATTAAAGCTACATCCAATGCGTCTGCATCAAATAGACGGTCCCAAAGAGGTCCGTACCACTCAGGATTCATGTCATCAATATGAGAAGATAAAACTGCTACATAATCCTGGATTAAGTCAGGTGTGTTTTTTGGAGGCTTATCCTGAGCAAAAATACGCAAAACATTTGGCCTGCCTGATATTTCTCTTGTGCCCAAACCATAGCCGATCCTATCAATCCGTTTAAGATCTGAAACACCGAACTCCTTAGCCAGAGTAACAAGTATGGCAGCTCCTGTGGGAGTAACAAGTTCAGACTCTATCGGGTCATGGCGAATAGGCACGCTATATTTTCGCAACATTTCTGCCACTGCCGGAACTGGAATTGGGAGTCTGCCATGTTGACAGTTGACGAATCCAGAACCTGTAGGAACATGAGATGAACTGATGGAGTCGATTTCTAAATACCAGACGGCAAAAGCAGCACCACATATATCAACAATGGCGTCCACGGCACCAACTTCATGAAAGTGAACCTCTTCCACGGAAATTCCGTGCACTTTTGCTTCAGCTTCGGCAAGGTTGATAAAAATATTAGCAGCAATCTCTTTGACCGCTTCATTAAGTCCTGAGCTGTTAATTATGGTCAATATTTGGTGCAAGTGACGATGTTTGTGTTCATAATCATTAAGAACCTCAACATGGGTTCCTCTAATGCCACCGTTGTTACGCTCGGTTATTTCCAATGACCATCCAGAAATATCCAATGTTGCAAGGGCTGCATTAAGTGCTCCAATATCCAAACCAATTTGTATACATGCTCCCAAAAACATATTTCCTGAGATGCCAGATCCAAGATCAAGATGTACTTTCATGTTTTTTTACTCATTGATTCAAGTTAGCATTAGCAGGTTCCAAAAAATTCTATTTTTCAAGTTTATTCATTGTTTCAAACATATGTGTAGCAACACCCAATCCTACCTCATTGTAGACATTATAGACATCGGTAATACCGTGTTCTTTCAAACCTGCTTCCTGGTCAGGATATAGAGCGGTAGCTACTAAAGCCCCCTTGTAGCCATGGTTACGTAGATTATCTGCCACTAAAATATTGGCCTTTTGATTGGGCATAGCCAATAAAATCATTTTCACCCCCTCATGGCCATCAGTAAATAGTGACCAGAATTCAGGATGGGAGGCGTCACCGAACACCACATTACGACCATATAAGGTGTTCTGTACAACCACGTTTTCATCAACATCGATACCTAGGACTTTACCTTTTGATTGTTTCAGTATTTCATCATAGGCTGCCTGTCCTACTTTACCCATCCCTAAAATTAGGAGGCAGTTTCCTGAAATAGAAATTTCCTCATCTTCTGGCAAACGCTCATCTCTCTCAAAACTCACCAACCAATCATGAAGTTTTTCGTAGAAATCATCAGTGCGGTTGTTCAAAGGCGATGCGAGTAGAAACGAAGAAGAGAGTGCCAGGGCGATGATGGTAACCCACTCAGTCGGTAACCAATCCACATTTATGGCAATAGCGGCGACAATTAATCCAAACTCAGAGTAATTGGTTAATATTGCTCCACCCTGTGTTGCGGCTCTAGCTCTGACTTTAAAGCGTGTCAATAGTAGATAGAACAAGGCCCCTTTGACTGGTAAGATCAGAAGTAGTATCAGGGCGGCCAGAGCAGTTTCCCAGGATGGCAAACCTGAAAGGCCTATTGTGAGGAAAAAACCAACTAGAAATACCTCTTTGAAACCCAGTAGATGTTTGGATAGCTCTCCTGCACGGGGATGACTTGCCAGCAGCACACCTAAAATCAACGCTCCAAGATCTCCTTTCATCCCTACAAGTTCAAATATTGCTGCTCCACCAAGAGCAATGACGAAACCGAAAAGAGTGAGTAGTTCACGGTGGCCTGACTTAGAAAGTACATAGCCCAACAAATGGCGCCCAGGAATTAATGCCAACAATAAGATAGCCCAGACAGATGGCAATTTTCCCGATGAAGCAGCCAAAAAGATCACTGCTGCGATATCTTGAATAACCAATATTCCAATGGATGTTCGGCCATATTGTGAGCCCATAGCTCCTCGTTCTTCTAGGACTGTAACAGCAAACACAGTGCTGGAAAACGAGAGAGCAAAAGCAACGATGAGTGCCGCTGTCCAATTGAGTTCGGCAAATACTTGAATTGCTGTCAGGCTCAGAAACAGCAAAATCAAAGTGGTGACAAGAACACTGATGATCATGTGGGCAGTGGCAGTGCCCCATGTTTCAAGACGGGCCAGCGTTTTTAATTGTAATTTCAGTCCTATGGTGAAAAGCAGCAAGGTTACACCAAGATCTGCTAACTCATTAAGAAAAGAGTCGCTTGATACGCCCAGGATGTTGAGCATAAAACCTGCCGCCAAAAAACCTAACATTGGAGCAAGCTGGAGTTGTTTAAATATTAGGCCGAATATGAAAGCTATTGCGATCCAAGCAGGATCTTGAATCTGAATTGATCCGAGGATATCCATTACCACACTCCAATAAAATTAAATATTGAGGTCTTAGCATAACTACTTTTTCTGTATTGCTCTAGGTTTTCTGGAGTCGGAGAGTGTGGGATTATTATCCCCATAACCCGTACGAGAAGGAGAGTCCAAAAATGGCACGTCCACCTGACATAACCACATCATATAGATTAGATAAACACTATACGCATGCTTTGCACTAAAATATGTATTATTATAATTTGGAGCTGTTATAACACTGTGTTTTATAGAAAAATTTACTCATGAATCGCATACAACTCAAAC
>JADFZU010000065.1 GCA_015232365.1 Magnetococcales bacterium
TCAGCGATTTAATTTTATGATTGACTTATGTTGCAGTGCAATATATATTGCACTGCAACATAAGCTTTTCACTAAATCACGCTTTAAAACAGGAGTAAAAATCATGGATCAGAATATAGCCGAGAATTTTGCAAAATTTACCGAGAATATGATGGACTCAATGCAAAAACTGCAAGAGATCAATGAAAAAACATTGAAGGAGTTGACCAGCCAGCAGTTTCAGTCAGCTCAAGATTTTATCAAGACCGGCTCTGAGCAGATTGAACAGTTAGGCAAGTCAAAAACGGTTGAAGAGGCTGTTTCAGAACAGACCAAAATCACCTCCACCATGGGTAAGATGGTTCTCGATAGTGCACAAGCTACTATGGAGGTTTTGACAAACGGCCAGAAAGATTTGGAGAACTTAATCAAAACAGCGGTAAAAGATGGTATGAAGAGCAAAGGTTAAGTTTCAATTTTTGATTTCTACTCTTAGCCTGTTTTGTGTAGATATGGTGCATGGATGCACCACCAACTTTTATAATGAAATCAGGAGATAGTCACCATGGATAATAATCAGTTTTCCATGAATTGGATGAACAACTGGAGCGATCTTCAAAAAAAGATGATGAGTGACTGGATGTCGTTGGGAGATAATTCTGCCAATAGCATTTTTCCACCTATTAATCCTTTCAATTATTTCCAGCAATCCATGGACGATTCGGCAGATCCTATGTGGGCTTCGTTTTCTCCGTTTCAAGCAACATCTCCAGAAGAGTTGGCTAGACGAAATATGATGGGGGCAATGAACAACTTCATGCGTATGAGTAAGGGGGTATTTGATACCTTCCAGAACATGAGTGAAAAAGGTGGGAAGTCTACAGAGGCGTGGACAGCGGAGTTGGATAAAAATCTTGCAAAATTCCGGGAATATTTCACCTCTTCCAATGTGGCAGATTTTGGCTCTCTCAACCCAATGAGTGGCTGGTCTAGCATGTTGGAAAGTGTACCCATGTTCTCTAGCGACAATATGAAAAAGTATATGGAGGGCCTTGGGGGTATGCCTTCTGGTATAGGTGGGGGAGAGTCTATAGAGAAGCTTTTTGCCAACAGCCTGAATATGCCAGGTTTGGGCCTGAACCGTGAAAAACAAGAAAAAATGCAGAAGGCTATGCAGCTTGGTATTGCCTACCAAAAGGTGCTGGTTGAGTATCAAACCTTGATGAACCAGTCCAATGTCAAGGCAGCAGATCTATTCAAAGAGCGTTTGATTGCCATGGCTAAAGATAAAAAATCTTTAGAGAGCCTGCGTGATCTACATGTTTTATGGGTTGATTGTAGTGAAGAGACCAACGCCAAAACAGTTGCCAGCAAAGAGTATCAAGAGATTAACCCCAGGCTGACCAATGCACTTTTGACTCTGCAAAAACATATTCAGAGCATGACTGATGATACCATGGCTTCGTTGAATATGCCGACCCGTAAAGAGTTGAATTCGGCATATTTGCAGATTCACAATCTGAAAAAGAGGGTTCGTAATCTGGAAGCTGAGCTTAAAAGCCAGGTTAAAGATAGTGATGCAGAAAAGTTAAATCGTCTTCGTGATGATCTAGAGCAGCTTGATATTGATGCACTTCGAGCAGATGTTGCCGCACTAAAAAAGCAGTTACAAGCCGGAACAAAAGCAGCAGCCAAGCCAGCGGCTAAACCAACAGCCAAGCGAGCAGCTAAACCAGCAGCCAAGCCAGCGGTTAAACCAGCAGCCAAAAAGCCTGAAGCAAAAGCCAAACCAGCAACCAAATCTTCAACTAAGAAAGGAGAGTAATCCATGTTTCCACTAAACATGCAGCCTGAAGCATTAGTTGAGGAGCTATCGAAGTTTAATAAAAAGCTTGTGGCTGGCATTAAAACCATGGGTGAAATTGGTGATATTTCTGAAGGTGTTAGTGCAAGAGAGACGGTTTATACCGATGACAAAATATCTCTATATCACTACACACCACTGAAAAAAGATATCCACCGGGTTCCAGTTTTGATTGTTTATGCTCTGGTTAACCGCCCCTATATGGCTGATTTGCAAGAGGACCGCTCTTTAATTCGTGGTCTGCTGCAAGAGGGTGTGGATGTCTACCTTATTGATTGGGGATATCCAGACGCATCAGATCGGTATCTGGATTTAGACGACTACATAAACGGCTACATAGACCGCTGTGTAGATTTTATCTGTGATGCTCATGATCTTTATCGCATCAATCTGCTTGGCATCTGTCAGGGTGGTACATTTAGCACCTGTTATGCGGCAATGCATCCAGAAAAAGTTCGTAATTTGGTGGTGACGGTTACTCCAATCAACTTTAAGACCCCGGACAACACCTTGAGCTGTTGGGCACAGGATATGGATGTTGACCTGTTGGTTGATACTTTGGGCAACATTCCTGGTGGGCTGTTGAATTACACCTTTTTGTCAATGAATCCGTTCCGTCTTACCAGTCAAAAATATCTGGATATGGTAGATTTATTAGATAATGAGACCAAGCTGCGGAATTTTTTAAGAATGGAGAAGTGGATTTTTGACTCTCCCGATCAGGCTGGAGAGGCTTTCCGGCAATTTATCAAAGATTTTTTCCAGAGCAACCTGCTGGTGAAAGGTGGACTTAGTATTGGCGGTAGAGCCGTTGATTTAAAAAATATCACCATGCCGATACTCAATGTTTATGCTACCAAAGACCATCTGGTACCACCAGATGCTTCTAAGGCGTTAGATGGTTTAACAGGTAGTGAAGACTATACAGAGGTAGCTTTTAGAGGCGGCCACATAGGTCTTTTTGTTAGCGGCAGAGCATTAGCCGAGGTTCCACCGGCGATTGGTGGCTGGCTAAAAGAGCGAGGTTAAAAAATGAGGTTCCAGGGGGTTACCTCTCTGGAGGGTTTGGGCTAAGAGTAAGCAGTTGCTCTTTTTAAGTTTCTTGAAAAGTCTAAAGCTTATTTTTAGGTAGGGCATACAGCTCCCCAAACCCCTGTATGTTTTGCCTATTACTCACCATAACGTCGTTGCAATTTCAGCAGATAAGCAACCAGCTCATGAATTTCACTACTTGGTCCCGGTTTTACAGACTGAATCAAACGTAGATTCTTGCTATTTTTGACCGCAGTTTCGAGAAGTGGATAACTTTTGGCAAAAAACTCTTTACGGGTTTCAACACTTTGAAAGTTGGGGATGAACTCCTCTAACTTTTCTTCTACACAATTAGACCACTCTCCGGCATCAAGTGCAGAGAAATCACCTTTTGCAAAATGCAGCAGCAGCCACAATTGAAAACCAGGGTTGCTTATAACCAAGCGGAAAATTCTATTGTTAGGTAGATTCTGTTGGCTGATTAGTTTTAAGGCTTGGCGAATTTGTCCGGTTAGCCCACTTTTTTGATAGCAGAGGTCATTACTATTCAGCACGGCAAAAAGACGGCGGTGAGGTTTAGACTGTTGACTTATAAGCAGTGCCTCTTCCACCTGTTCAGTGAAATTTAACTCATCGGAAACTGTATCAACAGCAATCTGGGTGTCAAGTTTTAAGTAGTTGACCAGATCCTGAAAATAGTCTTTTGACTCATCTGTGCAGACTATAAGGGTTAAATCTCTTGGTGAACCTTTTGGATGCTTGCGTTCAAGAGAGACCGAGCTTCGCTCCTGGCGTGGTACTACCATCCTTTAAACTGCTTGAGGGCAGGTAGCCCGCCGTAGTGACCGTCTAAATAGCGTTTTTGTAGCGGTTCATCCTTCTCAATATTAAAATCAGAAATAGGATAGAGTTCACTACAACGGTCGCCGCTTCTCTCTACCATCCAGAATTGATCCCGGCGGAAGATTTGGTTATCTAGTAGGGCTGTATCGTGAGTAGTGCTAATTAGTTGGGCGTTGGTTCTATTAAGAGTTGGGTTGTTGACCATCCCAATTAAAAACTTTACCAAACTGTGGTGCAGGCTGGTATCCATCTCATCCATAAAGAGAATTTGCCCCTGGCGGAGTATATTTATCCAAGGCCAGGCCAGAGCAAAAAGTTTTTGGGTGCCACGGGATTCTGACTCCCAAGGAAGTAAAATCGGCATACCGGTATCGGCCATTGAGCGGCCTAAACGGACCTCAAGTACCTCTTGTGATGACATCTCCTTAATAAGTGCTGATCTTACTTCGACGGGTAGATCATCCATACCCAGATCAGCCAATTTTCTGGTCTCCAGCTCGATATCTTCAATATCCAGATCGGCCTGATTTAAAAACTTCATAACCTGCAGACGGCCATCCCTATCTTGGCAGAGGCTGGCTGAGAACTCTTGGCTGATTTCGGAGTGGGGTCTAAAGATTCGTAAACGTTTATCAAACCAATCAAAAATTGGTCTTAGGGAGAGGCTGTTTAGCTGTATGGCAGTTGAGAGAAAAAGAGCGTTACTCCGGGTAGCATCCTTCCAGACCTCTTTGTTTCCAGAAAGAAATTTTTTATGTAGGGTCCAGCTCTCTTTACCAGTTGCAGGGTCATAATAGCGCTCAAACCAGCGTTGTGGGCGGTTTTTTGGGTAGGCGATCAACCATTCATGGTGAACCCGATCTCTAGTCGCAGCAAAACCATACTGATAACGTACTCCACCTTCAACAAAAATCATCTCAAAAATGCTTGGTTCGTTGGCGTTGCGACTGTTCAACAGGAATGGGTAGAGATCGATAGCATCACCCTCCTGACCCTGAGCGGAATTCAAGACAAAATCCCACATAAACATCGCACCACGAATAAGGTTACTTTTTCCTGAGGCGTTGGCTCCATAAATAACCGAAGATCTTAGCAACTTTGGCATTTTAGGTAGATCACAGGAGAATGTACTGTCTGCCAGTTCCCGATAGGAACCACTAGCAGCCATACTCAAGGTCTGTCGTTCGCAAAATGATAGATAGTTTGAAACGCTGAATTCTATTAGCATTAAATTTGGTTCCGCAAGTAGACCAAGTAACTGTAACCCAAGACTAGAATGATAAACCCAGATTCGGCAGTTGTTCGCACATCACTGGCATAACCTCTTGATTCACTTGGCAAACCAGAAAAAGTCCTATCACCAACAAGGTGACTTAAATTTTTTCTGATTCACCAGATAAACCAATATATTGCACAATTAATGCACACCCAACTGCCGAATCTAGGATAAAAGTAAATCTTTGATTAAGCTGTAGGGAGATTTTACTAAAAAAATTAACATACAGACAAGGCCATCATGAGGAGACCTCCTCATGATGGCCCAAACTATTGTATAATTTTATGGTGCAGGCTACTGGATGGTAGAAGGGAGCATGCCCAGAGCTTGTCTGTAGAGATAGAGAATAGCCTCTTCTTCATCAATTTCGTGCTGGTCTTTTTTACGAATAGAGACGATTTTCCGCATTACTTTTGGGTCAAAACCGTTTCCTTTGGCCTCCAAGTATAGATCACGAATATCTTGACCCAGCTCAGCTTTTTCCTCTTCTAAACGCTCAATGCGATCTATGTACTGCTCTAAATGGTCACCGGTAATTCCGCCAACGTTGGCAATTTGACCAGGTTTGATTTCTGTAGATTCGTTTGGTGTTGGCATTTCAGGCTCCTTATAAATGCGTTAGTGTCGATTTTTTGTCTGTTAACTGCTCTAGTGTACGTTAAAAGCAATATTGATGCCTAAAATGGAAAAAAAATGTTTGATAGAAAAATATATGTTGCTGATCGAGGATTTACCGGTTTGGGTTGGCTAACCCTATATTTGGAAGTTGTTCGCACATCATTGGCACAACACCTTGATATACCAGTTAAATCATAAAAAAGCCTCATCACAAATAAGTATAAAAAGCTGAAAGGCCAAAATGTTTTTCCGGCACGAACATACAAAGAAAAGTCAAATATTAACTACAGTTTACAAACCTATTTTTTCCAACTCAGGTCCAAGATAACGCCGCTCTTCCCGGCCTAATATTCCTAACGAAAGACAGATTAGAGTCCAAAAATGGACTACATGGTAGCTCCCACCAAAATGGTCGCCAATATCCTCAATCTGTGAGTGGCAATTATGACATGGGGTGAGAACATAGCTGGCTCTGGTTGCGGCAATTTGATCAAACTTTCTTCTACCGTAAGCCCGGCGTTTCTCCTTCATGCCAGCTTGTAAAAACCCACCACCACCACCGCAACAGTAGTTGGCACTTCGACACGGCTGCATATCGATAAAATTTTCAGCCCCTACCAACTTTTCTGCGACAAAACGCAGATCATCTGCCGCCGGATCACCTGATGATTTTCGCACTAACTGACAGGGATCTTGCAGAGTAAATTTCAGAGCCATGCTGTTCCAATCAGAGTTTACCGGCAGCTTGCCCTCCCTAATCCACTGGGCGTAATAGCTTATCAAATTTCCCGGCTGAAAATTTGCCTCCAGACCAAACCGCTCTATCCCCTTCCATAAGGCATATAGTGAGTGACCACACTCGGTGTTTATCCACACCTTGGCTCCCAGTTCATTCATTGCGTCAACCCGCTGTTCAACCATATTTTTCCAGGCAGCATCGTTACCGGTAAACATGCAAAAATTCTCTGCTGCCCAGCCTTTGGAGGTGTAACTCCAGTCAGCACCAACATAGTCGAAAATTTTCCACAGCGGCCCCATCTCCTCAGCCTCTATACCAGGCTCACGGGAGTTTTGGTTGACGACAAAATGGGCATTTTTTTTATCGATAGGAACTTTCAACTCAGAAAAACGGGGATCTTCAGCTTTTATCTCAGAGAGCAGATCTTCGGTAATTTCAATAAAATCTTCTGAGGTTAACCCCATGGCACTGGTGCTGGAGTTCAACCCTTGGGCAACGCAGGAACGGACAATTCCCTGGGGTTTTTTATCATCAGGCCAGCCGCCACGGGCAGCCCCGACCAAAATTGAGACATCAATACCCATGGGACAGACGTAGAGGCAGCGTTTACACTGGGTACAGGTCCATACCCATGGAGTGGTAGAAAGCTCCTGGTTCATACCCAGCATTGCCATTCTTATAAAGTGCTGCGGCCCCATACCAAAAAAACCTGCTGCCGGGCAGCCGGAAGAGCAGAGGCCACAAGCTATGCAGGAGTCATATCCTGATCCTGCTGGCAGTAAATCATGGGCTAACTGCTTAAAATCAAGAATTTGTTCTCTCCATTACCATTAACCTATCTTTGCCGGTTTGAATTTCAACGCCAAGCCGTTGTTGCACCATCGCTTGCCGGTTGGTTTCGGGCCATCGTTAAATATATGGCCTTGATGGCCTCCACAACGAGCACAATGGTATTCAGTGCGGGGAAAAATAATTCTAAAATCTTGTTTGGTACCAACATTTTTTTCTATAGCTGCATAAAAACTCGGCCAGCCAGTACCGCTATCATATTTTGTAGTAGAACTGAAAAGCTCATTATCACAACCGGCACAGTGAAACATCCCGGCCCGCTTTTCACCATTTAAAGGGCTTGAGAATGGCGGCTCAGTACCCTCCTGGCGTAAAATCCGGTACTGTGCCGGAGTAAGCAGAGAACGCCACTCACTATCACTGTGTGTAATTGCAAAAACCTCTTTGGCTTCTGCTGCAAACAGTTTAACCGGCAGAGATGCAACCCCAGCTAATGCCAATGTATTTAATATAAATTTTCGTCTTAACATGGCTAATCAACCTCCTATTTTTTTGGCCCCCAAAGCTCATCAAGCCGGCGTTGCCGACCGCTGCCATAATGGTATGCTTTATAGTGGTCAGAGTTGGTCTTGTGGAAATTTTGATGATAATCCTCTGCCGGATAGAAGTGGCTGGCAGGGGTTATCTCCGTAACTACCTCATGGGGAAAGTTTTTGCTGTCAACCACTTGTTGCCGTGAAGCTTCAGCCAGCTCCTGCTGGTGTTGATCAAGATAAAAAATACCGGCTCTGTATTGAGTACCAACATCACAAAATTGCCGGTTGGGGGTGGTAGGGTCTATGTTTTGCCAAAAAATTCGCAGCAGCTCCTCATAACTCACCTTGGCAGGGTCAAACATCACCTCTACCGCCTCTGTATGCCCGGTGGTTCCGCTGCACACCTCTTCGTAGGTAGGGTCAACTTTATGGCCGCCGATATAACCCGAGACTGTCTGTTCTACCCCTTCAACACCATCAAAAAGGTACTCTACACACCAAAAACAGCCTCCTGCAAAAATTGCTCTCTCCATTGCTATCTCCTTACTCTATTTTATCTCGGTGTGCTGTCCTAAGCTCTTAATGGAGCTGGCATATCTACCTTTTAGAGATCCAACTCAACCAGCAGCCTCTAAAACAGCTTCAGCATGGCCTTTGGTTTTAACCTTGGTCCAGCTTTTCAGAACCTCACCTTTGGCATCTACCAGAAAAGTAGAACGAACAATACCCATATAGGTCTTGCCATAATTTTTCTTCTCTTGCCACACCCCGAAACCTTCACAAGCAGCCCCTTCACCATCGCTAAGCAGGGTGAACTCTAAACCGTGTTTGTTGGCAAATTTGGTGTGAGAGGCTACTGAATCCTTTGATATACCAACAACATTTATACCCAAAGCGGCAAAATCACCACTAAGGCGTTGAAAATCATTGGCCTCAACTGTACAGCCTGGAGTACTGTCTCTAGGATAAAAATAGATAACAGCCCCTTTTTCGCCCAGCAGGTCATAAAGAGAACAATCCACGCCATCCTGGTTGGGAACGGTCAATTTGGGAATTTTATCACCACTATTTAATATCACCTTTTACACCTCGTATTTTATCAGAATTTATCATCAATAATATGCTCTTGTATCAATTAAGAACATGATGCTATTCTGACAAAATGTCAAATGCAAACCTGGGATTAACCTCTCACAAAGATGCGATAAACTTTTTGACCAATTAGGACAAGCAGTAGTTCTGTTCGTATTTATGGGGCTATAGGGCTGACCTACCACTGTTTTAAAAAATGGAAAAAACAACCAATGAAAAAAACACCAATCAGCGGTCTGGGTTATCTCTTTAAGGGTATAGCTTTAATAACCAAGCCGGGTCTGCGAATTTATGTAACCATTCCACTACTCATCAACTCACTGCTTTTTGGGATTGGCATATGGTACGGCTATGGTCAGGTGCAGCTTGTGATGGAGAAGGTCTCCTCTTTTTTACCAGAGTGGCTGGCATGGCTATCCTGGTTGTTAATCCCGCTTTTCATCATCGCAACAGTCGTTCTGCTGTTTTTTACCTTTACCATTGTTGCCAACCTTATAAGTGCACCGTTTAACTCCCTTTTGGCAGAGAAGGTGGAAGAGTTGTTAACTGGAGAAAAGCTTCCTCAAGGAGAGGGGGGTTGGCAGAGAATAATCAAAGATACGCTACCTCTGATTATGAATGAGATAGGAAAAATAGGCTATTTTTTAGCTTGGACCATCCCGCTGTTGATTCTATTTATAATTCCCGTAGTCAACATTGCCGCACCATTTATTTGGTTGGTTTTTTCCGCCTGGATGCTGGTTGTACAGTATGCCGACGTACCCATGGCAAACCATGAGCTTAGCGGTAAGGAGATCCGCCGCCGGTTAAAAACCCAGCGTTTTACCAGCCTGGCTTTTGGTGGCGGTGTGTTGATGATGACCATGGTTCCAGTGTTAAACTTTATCTCTATGCCCGTTGCAGTTGCTGGAGCTACTGCAATGTGGGTTGATAGATTAAAGGGTTTGGAAACGCCTCAGTGATAACATTTTGGGGTCATTGGAATAGATATAAAATTTTATTCAGTATACACTGATCACCAAAAAACTAGATCGGCAATTAGTAGCACACTTCTATTGATTAACTTGGTAAATCAATAGACATACATTATGTAGCAATTTCCAACCACCGAACCTTGGTTTATGGGATACTCCCGCTATTGGAGAGGATGAAATGGCCAGACAAGCTGAAGAAGAGCTACTGCAACAGATGCGTAATATGCGGCGAAGAACTGGAATCAAGCAGATTCCATTTTCTGATGCTGAGATAAATAGTGGTATGGTCTCTGCTGTGGCCTCGGCTATGGGTAGTCGAAAACCGGAGCCGGAAAAACCCAAGCAGTTTATTGCCAGAAGAGTAGAGAGACGCAGCCAGCCACCCCCACCAGCCACCCCCCAACCAGCAGAAGAGCCAGAAATTCCATCTGGTATTGGTACAAAGCCTCTCAACCACAAGCGTTCATTCAGTATAAAGTGCTGATCTAGCCTGGGGCGGTATAACGGCTATTGTTAGTGCAACATCCGGGATAGTAGAGTCGATAGGTTGTGTCAGGGTGTGTTTCTAAATGCTAACATAAAAATAGGCAAGGACTCAGGATAGCGTAAACATACTGTCAATATTGGCTATCTTGATAATTTCTTGAACAACCTGATTGGTGTTGGAGAGAACTATCTCCACATCAGCACCCAAAATCTCTCGTAGTGCCAAAAGACTGCCAATGCCTGAGCTGTCAATAAAGCTGGCATTGGCAAAATTGACTTCACACGCACTTATATCGTGGTTTTTAGATTTTATTAACTTTTTGGGCTCAGTCCATAGTTCATGTGAACATTTACCAGTTAACTCAATGGTCAGTTTGCCGGAATCTAGTGTAGCCTTGCAAGCCATGGGTGTTCCCTATAAAATTTTGTTTATTTACGGCTCATTACTCAACCATAGCCTCTTTAAGTGCCGCCCTGACTCTCCGTAGAGAGTCCAACTGTGGATGGATTGTTTCAGCTTTGCTCAAAAAATTATCTACAGTTTTCCAATCTTCCATGGCCAAAGCCTCTTCTGCCAACTCCACATAGCGTTCTGCAACCCGCTTTAGACCATCTTTTGCTTGAGCATTCTCAGGGTCCATAGCCAAAACTGCCCGGAGGTTTTTCAAGGCGTTATTGGCTGCCGGTACGCTTAGCTGGTCACGTTTAATATTCAGTTCTGCTGACGCAAGTAATGACCCAATAGTGCGTGGTTGAGTTGCTTTTACCACCGCAACACCGACTCTTCTTAATGGCTTGATTAGAGGTGGATCAGCAGGAGTATCTTGCTCATAGTCAGCCAGTTGCTGCTCATGGACCATATCACCAACCATATAAGCAGCCACTTCTGGCTCATGCTCCAGATATTCTTCTGGTTCAGAGACCTCTTTTGGCGGCAAAATATACTGCTCTGGGATAGAATCCATATGGGAAACTACTTGTGCTGTCTGTAGTTCAGCCTGAATCACTCCGGGATCTAAACTCCAGA
>JADFZU010000066.1 GCA_015232365.1 Magnetococcales bacterium
AAGCAGGTAGAGACTCTAAAATTTGGTAAGGGGGCGTAGTTCAGCTGGTTAGAATGCCGGCCTGTCACGCCGGAGGTCGCGGGTTCAAGTCCCGTCGCTCCCGCCATTTTTTAGTTCCATGTTTTGAGTGTAGAGAAAAAAGATGCATAAAATCAGTATGTTGGGTGAGCCATGCTAGATAATAGGCTTGCCTTTTTTTTGTCGGTTGATTTTTTCCTTTCATTAAATACTTTTAAGGCAATTTGTACTACTAAAGCTTGACTTGAAAAGAAGGAAAATAAGCCAAACATGTTCGTAATAAACTTGCGAACAGCACATGATGAGTTAGGAGCCACACTATGCAAATTACAGGCATGAAATGGGGGGCCAAGCTACTCAAGTATGTTGATTTCCCCACAGCAGAAATTCTTCCAGCAGAAGCAACTCCCGAACAAATTCAGGCAATGCTTGATAAATATGGCAAGCTGATTGTCAAACCTGTTTTTAAGGGCGGGATTGGTAAAAAAGGTAAAGCTGGTCTACTAGGCATTGTCTCAGATTTGCGTGCCGCCCTTAAAGAAAAAGAGCGTCTCTATTTTGCTGAGCACCGTCACGGCAACTCCTTTGCAAAATCAGACGGGGTCACTTTTGAGGCGTTTGTGGAAGCAGAGCATGAGATCTATGTCTCTATCTCTGATAACACTATCTTTAGAGCACCAACCCTGACCATTACCCATCACGGTGGTATGGATATCGAGGAGCTGGGTGCTGATAAAATTGCGGTAGTTCCTTTTGACACTCTAACCGGACTCAAGGGTTTTATTGTCAATAACGCTCTGCAAAGGTTGGGAGCACCCAACGAGATTATCAGCCCCTTGGTACAGAACATCACCAAGTTGTGGGATCTTTTCAACCAGTACGGTATGACCACACTGGAGTTGAACCCGATTCGCATGGCGAGAAATGCCAAAGGCAGATTAGAACCAATCGCCTGCGATTTTAAGTGTGCTTTTGATACAGACGACCGTAACCGTTTCCGCTTGAATTTACCAAGTGATCTTGATTCACAAGATCTTTCTGATTATGAGCTAGAGGTTAACCAGCTACGTACATATCAGGGACAGTCTGATGTGACCATTATCAACCCAGCCGGTACTATCACAGCTATGACCTTTGGTGGTGGTGCAAACGCTTTGGTTACTGAGCTTCTTGGTGATGCAGCCACTATCTCATCTGATTTTGGTGGTAACCCACCCTATGAGAAAATGTTTGAGATCAGCCAAATTACCTACAAACACTGGCTGGCACAGACAAATGTTCTGTTTTTGATTGGTGGTAAAGCCAACAATACCGATATCTATGAGACTTTCCGGGCTATGGCAGATGCTCTCCGGGAGTACTTCAGCGAGAATGGGCCAACTCCTATTTATGTCCTTGTTGGGCGTGGTGGACCAAATGTGGTTCGTGGAATGGGCTATGTCAAAGATACCCTAGATAGTCTTGGTATTCCTTACTCTATGTTTGGCTATGACTCAGCTATGAGTGAAGTTATCAACTTTGCTCAAGCAACGGATACCTGGATGAAAGAGGGCGGAAGAAAGAAAATTGCCGCCAAATTGGGTATTAAATAGTCAGTTCTGGGGATCTCCCGTACCGATTCAGCCCGGTGGTACAACTTCTGAGAGCTGAGTGGGACTTGTGAGTTATAAAAATTGAGGATAGCCATAGCTATGAAAACTAATACAGATTTAAATAAGGGATTTAACTTTCAAACAGCCAGTGGGGAGGAGGATTTCCCATATTATGTCGGCATTCACTCTCTTGCTGAAATGGCTACGAAAGATGATAAAGTTTGTGTTTTAAATATTCTGGGTGGGGAGAGCAAAACCGTTACTCCAACCAGTCATGAATTTTCTGGTGGTAACATCGTCTGTGGAACCATGCCGGGACGTTCAGGTTCCAAGATGAAAACCAAGATTGGAGATATTCCGGTCTACAACAATGTTTTGGAGGCTCTGGAAGCAGGTCATAAATTTAACGTAGCTGTGGTTTATGTACCACCAGCTGGTGTTAAAGATTCGGTGATTGAAGCGGTCCGTGTTAATCCTGACCTAAAAAAGGTTGTTATTTTAACAGAGAAAGTTAAGGTTAAACACGCCAGAATGATCCGCCAATATTGTCAATGGCGTGGTGTTGATGTTTTTGGTGCTAACTGCCTTGGTATCGGCGATGCCCATAACAAAGTTCGCTTGGGCGGAGCTTTGGGCGGCACATCACCTGAAGAGTCCTTGATTCCAGGTTCTATTGCCATTTTCTCCAACTCTGGCAACTTTACCACCACCATGGCGACATATCTTCTAACCTCTGGATGGGGAACAACTGTTTCTCTATCTTCAGGTAAAGATCTATATATCCATTTTTCCGCTCCAGAATTTACCCATGCAATGCATAATGATGACCGGACCAAGGCCATGGTTATGTATGTGGAGCCAGGTGGATATTATGAGCATGATCTTGAGTTTGAAAAACCGGTTGTTGCCTGTGTTGTTGGTCGCTGGAAAGCTAAATTGACCAGAGCCTGCGGCCATGCTGGTGCTGTTGCTGGTAGTGGTGACAATGCTGAAGCTAAAGAGAAATGGTTTATGGATAAGTTTGGTGTGAAGGCGATCTTCACTCCTGACACACCGACCTGTTCTGCAAAGGGTGCTGTTGTTACCAACATCTCCCACATTCCATTGGCTTTGACAGCAGTGATGATGATGAACGGTATCAAACCAGATTTTGAACCCCGTGGTAATCTAAAGCCAAAGTGTTGGTTTAGAAATGACATGGGACTGGATCTGCCCGAGGAGATGAAGCTACCGGTTGTCGAGGCTATTGCTCCTTATAATGAGCAAATTGCTGCCTTGGAAAAACAGGTTGGCACTATCTTCCCAAGACAGACCTTGAAGGATTGCTCTGGTGCTTCCAGGATGGATAGCAAGACCCAGGTAACCCAGATTCACGGTACCAGTGTTCTGGACGCCTCAACCAAGAGCTTGGAAGAGAATCTTGTTCAGTCGTTGATTCGTGAGTACCCTGATGCCAACGGTGCGGCTATGGCTAATGTGGCCCTGAACGCTTTTGTCAACCAGAGCGGGACAGTTGGTCTGGCAGCAGCAGACGGTGCACGTGAAGCAGGTAGTAGTCCAAACGCCTGTCTATCAACTGCGGTTGCTGTTCTTGGTCCTAAAGAGGTTCAGGCTTCTAAAGATGCAGTAGCATCGCTTATTGAGCTGTTTGGCCAGGCCAAGCTGGATGATCCTTCCAGTACCGGCTTTGATTTTTCTGCTCAACTTGATCAAGCTGCTGAAACTGAGGCTCCTGACGATGCATTTAACGGGGCATTGGTCTCTGAGAAGAGTGGCAAGCGTGGCAAATTAATGTTGGCTGCCCTTGAAGCTCGTGGCGTTAAGTCGGTCTTTATTGACTTCTTGAAAGCTCTTGCAGAGCGTACTGGGGGTGATTTACGTGACAGTCAAGTTTTGGCTGCCATCACCTGTCATCTAGCATGGAAACCATTTATGCGTCGTCGTTTGTCGACAAATACTCTGCTTAATATGCCTTGGCACTTCCGTATTTTCAGTACCATTGTTGGTGCTGCAGTACCAGCAGCAAACCAAGACAAGAAGAGCTTTTGTGGCACTGACAACAGCGAAATAACCAATGAGTGGAGCTTTACAGAGACAGCTTTTGCAGCACTGTTGGGTCGTCGTCCGACTGAGGAAGAGCGTTTCTCCTTCTCAGTTCTGCAGGGTCTTTTGATTACCAACGGGCCAGGAACCATTTCGGCTCAGGGTGCTAAAGGTGCCGTGAGTGCTGATGGTCCTGAGGTTCCAGAGAGGATTCAGGTCAACAAGGGCTATCTTGGTTTTCTCTCCCACACCGGATTTGCCCATGGTGGAAACGGCTTTGAGGCTATCGCCTTTTTGATGGAGCGTTTTGCTGATTCAAATCTTGCTGATCCTGGCGATAAAGGTCATAAACTAAACTTGAAAGCCATGGCTACTGAGTATGCCAAGGAGTATAAGGTTTACAAAACCAAAGCTAAGGCTGCTGGAGATCTTGGTTATGCCAAGATTCCATGTATCAACCATCCGGTATTCAAGAATCAGCCTGTCAACTACGATCCTCGTGAGGTGTTTGTTGACAAGCTGTTTAAAAAACGTGGTGAGTACAATATTTTCCAAGACTACTACCACAACATTGTTCAGGCTCTTAAAGACACAGGAGTTAGTAAGAATGTCTACTGTGTTAATGTGGATGCGGTTATTGCGGTTATTCTCTTGAAAATGTTGTGGAAACCATACTCTGATGGTGAGATAAGTGGTGATGCTTTGGAGAAAGCGGCATTTACAACATTCCTATTTGGCCGGATGATTGGTAGTGCGGCTGAGATTGATGACCACACAAACCGTGGTAAAAATATGGATACCCGTTCAAAAGCAAGTGCTTGTAGTTTTGCAGGTTAAACCATCACTGTAGTTAGATTCAAAAAAAGAGTCGCTCCAAAAGAGCGGCTCTTTTTTTTGTTGAGAGGTGGGGCGGTATGGATGAAATAATGGTTGCTATTGGTTTGATATCCGGGACATCGGCAGATGGAATTGATGCTGTGGTGATCCGTAGTGATGGTATAGATGCTCCAGAGGTTTTGCAGTATTTAGAGAACCCATATCCGGCTTCTGTACGGCAAGAGGTGTTGGATCTCTACAACCCTGGCCCTGACGAAATAGAACGCATGGGGCGGTTGGACCGGGTTTTGGGGGAGTTGTTTGCTAAAGCAGCCTTGGGTGTCTGTAAAGCTGCCGACCTCTCTCCATCACAGATTGATGTAATTGGCAGCCATGGCCAGACCATTCGCCACCGGCCACCGGATTTTACTATGCAAATTGCCAATCCTGCCATTATCTCTGCCCGTACAGGTATAAAAACCATTGCCGATTTTCGTCAGGCTGATATGGCTCTTGGAGGGGAGGGGGCACCACTTTTACCTCTGCTCCACAAACTCCTTTTCAGTCGTAAAGGTGAGAGCTGTGGAATTCTCAATCTTGGTGGTATTGCCAATTTAACAGTGCTATCACCTGATGGAGAGGTGGTAGTTGCTGGAGATACCGGACCTGCCAATACCCTGCTTGATATGCTTGTGACAAAAATCAATGGTTTGGACTCTGTAGAGCACTGTTTTGATGCTGGTGGGGAGGGTGCTGGGGCAGGTAATGTTGATCTTCAGGCTTTGCAGTGGCTATTGGGACATGACTATTTTTCTAAAAGCTTTCCAAAATCAACTGGACGGGAGGTGTTTGGCCTGGATTATCTTGATAAATTTTTATCTGTTTTCCCCAATCTTTCTAATAATGATGGATTGGCGACATTAACTAGATTTTCCGTTGAGACTATCGGCATAGCCTGTGAAAAGCTGTTTTTTACTGACACATATCAGTTGGTCCTCTGTGGAGGCGGTGCTCACAACCCGACTATGATTCGGATGTTACAAGATAGGCTGCCGACGGTAAATATTGTTACCAGCCATGAGATGAAAGTAAATGTTGACTCTTTGGAGAGCCAGTATTTTGCCTGGTCTGCCATCCGCACATTAAAAGGCCTGTGCTCATCGGTTCCTGAGGCAACCGGAGCGAAAAAAGCTGCAATATTAGGAACAATAACCGCTGCGTTGTAGTTGTAGTCCTAAATAAGGATAAAAGTAGACCAAATCGCTGCAATCATACATAATCCTAGAACACGGCGGTTGGAAGTGCGTACATAGTTCAGTCTATTGATTTATCTACTGTATCAGGGAAAATCTCAGCCACCTTTTTGGTGATAAGGTTGTTCTCTGATATGCTTGGTAAATCAATAGGTTGTGCCAGGTGCGTACTTTTAGCTGCCATTTCTAGGATAATATAACATCAGGATAATAGGTATGAGATGGGCTTGGGGATAAGCCCCAAGAGGCGAGATGGAAACTATTTCAGAGAACTTAAACTACATCCAAAAACAGATAGCAATAGCTTGTAAAAAATCTGGACGGAAGCCAGATCAAGTCCGGCTGCTAGCAGTTTCCAAAACCAAACCGGCGTCAGCAGTGGTTGCAGCAATAAACGGGGGGCAGCTACTTTTTGGCGAGAATCGAGTCCAGGAGGCGAGGGATAAAATTAGCTTGGTAGCAGAAGAGGTAGACAGTACCAATGTTGAGTGGCATCTAATTGGCCCATTGCAACGAAATAAGGTCAAGGTAGCGGTCAATTTATTTACAATGGTGCACAGTGTTGACTCTGTAGATTTGGCAATAGAGCTAAACAGACGGGCATTAAAATCAAGACCCATGCCAGTTTTAGTTCAGGTCAATGTCGGAAGAGAGCCGCAGAAAAGTGGTTTTCTTGCCGAAGCAGTTACGTATGCTATTAAACAGATGGCAGAGCTGCCTGGTATTAAGGTTAAGGGGTTGATGACCATACCACCGGCAACAGACTCTGCTGAGGAAGCAAGACCCTATTTCCGTGAATTGGCACAACTTGCTAAAACCATTAACGGCTTGAAGATTCCAGGTATAGATATGGCAGAGCTATCCATGGGTATGAGCCATGATTATATGGTGGCGGTGGAGGAAGGGGCAACCTTGGTTCGAGTTGGTAGTGCTATGTTTGGAGCTAGGGACTACAACATCTAATTCATGCAATATCGTTATTAAATAAAAGGCGAGCTATGAGATATATGTTTTGCACTTTTGCACTATTAATATTTTTGTCGCTACTGGTTGCACCAGTTAGGGCCGATGATATAGACGATGCTCTGCAGTTGGGGGCAGATGCTCTGGTTGCTCAGAAGATGGCTCTAGCTGAAGAGTATTTTGATGTGGCTTTAAAAAAGGATAGCAAAGCCACCAGACTCCAGTTGGTTGCTGCCTATTCCGGTCTCTGTGCCAGCCGTTATAAAACCAGCTTGGTCAGCAAAAACTTAGAGCTTACCAAGCGTGCAGTTCGTGATTGCGACCGGGCACTTGTTTTAAAGTCAGACCATCAATCTGTCTATCGTATGCGTGGTATAGCCTACCTTACTATTGGTGATTTTAATCGGGCAGTTACCGATCTAAATGTTGCTGTGGCTCTAAAACCCAGAGATCATCTATCAGTTTTGAACCGGGGTTTGGCAAAAGCCAGGCTTGGTAACTATACCGCTGCCATCAATGATTTTGACCACGCAATAAAGCTAAAACCGGACCATCCTTGGGGCTACTATAATCGGGGCAGACTCCACGCCAATTTTTATCGCTACGGCAAGGCTGTAGATGATTTCAGCACATTTATCCGTTTTAAACGGGGCTTTGAGCCGGTCTATCTCCACCGGGGCCGCAGCCGGATGCGTCTTGGCCACTATCAGCAGGCAGTTGCTGATTTTTATGAGGCCATACGCCTGAAAGATGGTGACAACCCCTTGGCTTTAGCCCATCGAGGAGTGGCTCTTTATCTACTTGGACGTTATGAGGAGTCGTTAGAGGATCTTGAGGCGGTTGTAAAAAAGAGTCCAGAGGATAGTACATCCAGATTATGGTTGTTTTTAACCCGTGAACGTCTGCATAGAGAGTCTGAAAATACGTTTGTTGAGTGGGGTGGTGAGGTAGATTCCAACAGTTGGTATGGGGCGATGTCAGCATATCTGCTGGGAAGACTTGATTCCCAAGCTGTGCTGGATCTGGTAAAAGCAAACATAGATCAAGAACGCCGTAGCGAACAGGAGAGTTTGACGCAGTTTATCTTTGGTGAGTGGGCAGCGGTGCGTGGAAAGCATGATGAGGCGAAGAAATGGTTCAATATCATTGTCAATAAAGCCGGCCCAAAACCACCATGGTTTAATGCAGCTCACCAGCAGGGAAATAGATTAACTCCTGACCCTTCCTTTGCGGCAGTAGAGGAGGTTGAGACAGTTCTGCCAAAACAAAAGATAGTCACTAAGGCAGAGCCTGCAAAAGTTTTTCGGGAGCCTAAACCAGAGGTTAAGTTAATGTTGCAACGGCGGATTGCCAACCTGCCAGAAGATCCAATAACCAGCTCTTTAGTCAGGGAGTTCGCCAAGAGAGACCCCGCCTCTATTCGTGACGGGTATAGATTTCAGCTAGGTGCGTTTAGCAAGAGTGAAAATGCTGACGCAGCCCTGGCGGAGATGAGTAGACTGGGTTATGAGAGCTATCTGCAAAAAATTACTATCAACGGCAACACCTATATAAGGGTTTGGGTCGGACAGTTTAGCAGCTCCCGTGAAGCCAATATTGCCCGTAGTATGATTGAAAAAATTCCAGGACGTTCGCCGGGCAGGGTACAAAAGAAATGAGCAGTTAGCTTCCACTATCCTTGAGCCTCGATTTGGATTGCCACAGCATACAGTAGTTTTTAGGGCTTTAGACAAAGGAGTATTTATAATGTTAACCAACAAAACCATCACCTTTATCGGTGGTGGGAATATGGCACAAGCTTTAGTCAACGGGCTTTTAAACTCAGGTGTTGTTCCTGGTAATATTAAAATTTGTGAACCAGATGTCAGCAAGCAGAGCCTATTATCTAAACAGTATGGGGTGATGGTTTCCGGGGAGGCAAAAGATGTGATTCCCGGGGCTGATGTGGTTTTGCTGGCGGTTAAACCTGGGGTAGTTCCGTTGGTATTGGCAGAGGTTGGCTCAATTTTATCAATTGATAGCCTGCTTATCTCCATTGCTGCTGGTGTATCCATGGCGACTCTTGCTTCAGGGGTGGCAGCAGGTCAGCCGCTGGTAAGAGTGATGCCGAATACTCCAGCCTTGATAGGTGCAGGAATATCTGTACTCTATGGAGCCAAGGGTATAGAAGAGTCGAAGATGGAGTTGGCCCGGCATGTTATGGCTGCGGTTGGTGATGTCGATGAGGTGAGTGATGAAGGGTTGTTGGACGGAGTTACTGCTCTTTCAGGCTCTGGACCGGCATATGTCTATCTGATAGCTGAGGCACTGTCTGATGGCGGAGTCTCCTGTGGACTGCCCCGGAATTTAGCTGATAAACTCGCCGTTAAAACCTTGATTGGAGCCGCCCGCCTTCTTGACGAGAGCGGTGAACATGCCGGAGTGTTGAAAAATCAGGTTACCTCCCCTGGAGGAACCACCATTGCTGCCGTTGCCCAGCTAGAGAAGGGTGGGGTTCGGGGGGTCTTGATGGATGCGGTTAATGCGGCCTGGCAACGCTCAATAGAGTTGAGTAAACCGGTTTAACCTAGATTTTGGGGTTGTTCGTACATCACTGGCACAACCTTTTGATTCAACTGGTAAAATATTTTTAGTTATGATGGTTGTGACCATATTGATTGCAGGAAAAATTAGAGGTAGAAATAGCATATGGGTATCACTGGATCTGTAGCGACTTTGGTTGAAATTGTTTTGGGAACGTATGTCTGGCTGATTCTCTTCCGGATTCTGCTCTCATGGGTTAATCCTGACCCATACAACCCCATTGTTCAACTCCTGGTTCGAGCTACTGATCCGGTTTTAATCCCCATGCGCCGGTTGATACCACCTATTTCAGGTTTTGATCTGTCACCTATTGTCGTGCTGTTTGCAATCCAAATGTTAGAGCGGGTTTTGGTTACCCTGCTCAGAGGGGGTATGGGAAGTGGGGGTAGTACAGCTCTATTGGCCGAGCTGCTTGGTGTGGTCCATCTTTTAGGAACCTTATATCTGCTATTACTATTTACCCGGGCTGGTTTCCATATCTACTCCTGGTATAACTTCCGCAACAGTCGGCCTTCAAGCCTGAACCTTAACCACCCGGTGACAATTTTTATATTTAAAGCAACCGAGCCTGCTGTTAAACCTCTCAGACAGTGGATTCCTACCGTAGCACGGCTGGATCTCTCTCCCATTGTTGCTGCATTTATCTGTATGTTTCTCCTCTCAATTATCCAGGAGCTTATATTTGGTCTGGCTATGCCCGGCATGGGCGCAGTGATGCGCTAGATGGGGTTTGGTCGGTGGCATGGTGAAAATTGGCTCTTGGCGGTTCGGGTTCAGCCACGCTCATCCAGGGCAAAAATAGTCGGAATGCATGGTGAGTTGCTAAAAATAGCTCTGACCTCGCCTCCTGTGGATGGTGCTGCCAACACAGATCTATGTCAGCTTATTGCTAAGGAGCTTGGGGTGGCTAAGGGCAAGGTTGGTATAATAAGGGGAGAGAAAGCCCGTGAGAAGCATCTCTGCGTCCGTTCTATCAGCAAAAGTGCGGTAGAAGAGTTTTGTGCGAGATATGGGCTTGGTGAAAAATAGTGGGGAGGCATTTTCAGATAGCAGAGGCACCTGAGAAAGTGCCTCTGCCAAATATACTAAAGCACTGCAACTATTGTTTTAGATAGCTTCATCAACCCAGCTATAGAGCTGAGATTTTGGCATAGCACCAATTTTTGTGGCCTCAATGTTGCCACTTTTAAAGATCATCAATGTTGGTATGCCACGAACACCATAACGGCCTGGGGTGTTGGGGTTATGGTCGATATTAAGCTTTACTACCTTGATTTTGCCTTGGTATTTTTCAGCTAGTTCATCAAGAAAAGGTCCAATTTGTTTACAAGGACCACACCACTCAGCCCAGAAATCTACTAAAACTGGCATATCTGCCTTTAGAACATCTTGGTCAAAGTCGTTATCAGAAGTTTGGCTAATAAATTCACTCATGGTTGAAAAGACACTCCTCGAACAGATTAAAATTTAGTTGCTGATTTAACCCCAACCTATAAGTGTTGGGAGCGGTTTGTCAAGATATGCTAAAATAAGAATTATCACATTATAGCTGCAGTGGGGTTTGACAAGCAGGTTCTGACCCCATATAGTTCGGCTTCCAACTTAGGGATAATGATCAAATGCGCGGTTAGCTCAGCTGGATAGAGCGTTGGCCTCCGGAGCCAAAGGTCGAAGGTTCGAATCCTTCATCGCGCGCCAATTAATTACTTTTCCTTTCAGTTAGTTGCTTCTACTTCCAAAACTCTATTTATCTGAGCAAACCGTGCCTGTCACGCTACAATCACCATTTATGTGGAGATTTTTGTGGCAACTATTCGCAAGTGTAACTGGAAATGGCAGGTTCAGAATATTTGGTAGTTG
>JADFZU010000067.1 GCA_015232365.1 Magnetococcales bacterium
TGAGTTATTACAAAAAAGGCAAGAGTTCTGTGATCCCCTTTCCTCTGGGTATCGCTTACATGGCCTCATACATCGAAAAAATGTTTCCACAGCAGTTTCAAATTCAAATTTTTAAAGATCCAAACAAGTTTTTACACGCTATTACTACAGAAGCACCTGATTTAGCTGCCTTTTCCAATTATGTCTGGAACAAAAACCTGCAAATTGGGTTATGGCAGGCAAGGATAAGAACAACCCCCTGTCCAAACAGGTTTATGAGATAATGGTTCACCACTCACATGAATCCCACCGGCAGACCCTAAGCCATGATTTAGTGGAAAAACAGCAGACGATATAGACGTTTCAATTAAGAGTTTAACAGTGTATAATGTCACGGATAATTAGCATATCGTTACTGTGCCCAAAAAAAGATAACGTACACCTTAAATCTATATTCGGCAGTTAGCCATGCATTAATGATGCAACATATTGATTTATCTGGTGAATAAAAAAGAAGCGAAGTTACCTTGTTGGTGATGAGACTTTTTTCTTATTTGTCATGTGATCAAGAGGTTGTGCAAGTTATGTGCGAATAACTACCGAATCTAGGATAAAGCCTATCAAGATACGGAATGTCATGCATAACACCATTGACACACAAATCGGTCAGCATATGCACGATCTGGTCTGTAAACTTTTTCCCATATGCAGAAGCCTGACCGGAGACGGTGTTCGACAAACCCTGACCATACTCCAGAAAGAGATCCCAGAACTGACAATCCACGAAGTTGCAAGCGGTACTCCATGTTTCGATTGGAGCATCCCTGATGAGTGGAATATTACCGATGGTTATATACTAGACCCCAACGGCGTTAAAATTGTTGATTTTCGTCAAAGCAACCTTCATGTTATGGGGTACTCCACACCAATCAACAAAAAAATCAGCCTGGAAGAACTAGAAAAACATCTCCACTCCATTCAGGAGCTACCAGAGGCCATCCCCTACCTTACCTCCTACTACAAACGAGACTGGGGGTTCTGCATCAGCCATTCCCAACGTCAAACTCTACAACCTGGAGAGTATCAAGTGGTCATCGATGCCAGGTTAGGCCCGGGACATATGAGCTATGGAGAGGTTGTTCTGCCTGGTATAAGTAACCAGGAAGTTCTAATTTCCACCTATGTCTGCCACCCGTCTATGGCTAACAACGAACTGTCCGGCCCTGTGGTAACCTCCCAATTGGTCAGATGGCTTAGCAGTCTAGCGAATAGAGAGTACACCTACCGAGTTCTCTTCATCCCGGAAACCATTGGTTCGATCTATTACATAAGTCAACATCTGGATCATCTACGCAAAAACGTCATTGCCGGATTCAATGTGACCTGCGTTGGTGATGACCGGGTCTACTCCTATCTTCCATCAAGAAATGGTAAAACATTTGCCGACCGTATTGCACAGCATGTTTTGAAACATCACTGCGAGGAGTTCATACATTATTCGTTTTTGGATAGGGGCAGCGACGAAAGACAGTACTGCAGTCCTGGGGTTGATCTGCCGATGGTCTCTATTATGAGATCCAAATATCATACCTATCCCGAATATCACAACTCCATGGATGATCTGAACCTTGTTACACCAGAGGGATTATCAGGTTCATACATGGCGTTGGTTAGGGCTATACTCTGCGTAGAACACAACGCAACCTATACAAGCACCGTCTTATGTGAGCCAATGCTGGGACGACGCAACCTTTACCCATCACAGGGTGGGAGGGTTTTACCAGAAAAGTTTCGCTACATTAAACATATTCTCGCCTATTCCGACGGTCAGCACGACCTTTTGTCAATAGCTGAGATAATCGGCATTCCCATGTGGGAACTGCTGGACATTGTTGAACAGTTAACATCTCAAAACCTAATCAGCCCTGGTGAAACAGAACACCAAACGGCACACAACCAAACAGCCGTATGAACGAACACGATATTTATCACACATTCAAGGGTGTAATAGACGCTAAGGATCGCCTGATTGTCCTCCATTCGTCCCTTCTGCATTTCCGTGTAGATTGGCAAAATGTGAAATGGCCCCTACTCTCCGCACTACGCCGATTGATTCAAGATGGATACACTTTGGCCCTGCCTACGTTTACCTTGAGTTATTGTCGGGGAACCCCATTTCATCATCAAAACAGCTCCTCGGAAGTCGGCCAGCTTGGCGACTGGTTTCTCGAACTTGAAGAGGTGGAGCGGTCCCGCCACCCAATTTACTCCTTCGCTGTGGCTGGCCCTGAGTCCCAACGCATTTTATCATGCCCTTCAACAACAGCATGTGGAACAGACTCCCCCTTTGGCCTGTTTCATAAGGAGAACGCTCTTTTTATTTGTCTAGGAGCCAACCCCAAAGATATTACCCAGCTCCACTATTATGAAGAGGAGTCCAAGGTTCCTTACCGTTATTACAAGGATTTTTCCGGTAAGGCAAACTATGGTAAAGGAGATGAGAAGGTCACCGCCCGCCTGTATGCCAGACATATTGACCGGGTTGGCAAAGTTGATTTTCAGCCTGCCATAAACAGACTGCGTCAGATAGATGCTTTTAGGCGAGCTAGTTTTGCCGATGGAAAAATGGAGGCTGTAGAGTGTAGATCACTGGCCCAGGTAGCCCGAGAACTTCTTAAAAACGACCCTTTCTCCCTCATGAGGGATGGTGCCGCAATCGCCCGTCATGCCATTGATATGATGAACGACCGGAACAACGCTCCACCGATCAAAATAGCCTTATTGGGCAATCATAACCTATCCTTCCTGAAATCTGCACTCAAACAGGAGTTGGACCAGCGTATACCAGGTCGCCGCTTTGAGATTTTCACCCCGGATTTTGGCCAGACCTATCAAGAGATTCTCCGGCCAGATTCCAACCTCAACCGGTTGCAAGCAGATTTTATATTCTTTACCGATAGAATTGAGGATATTTTCCAGGAAAATCTTCTAGAGTTCATTGATGGTTCCGATATGGAGCCTCTCTCTAACCATCTGGATATGCTCCGCAGCTTCCAACTACATAGTAGCGGAACCCTGTTCATCAACCGTTTTACCACCATGACCAACTCCGTGAACGGAGTTGCCAGCCAATCTGAAACTTCTGGTAAACATGCCCTGATTACAAAAGCCAATGCAGCGTTGGATGTGTTGATAAAAGAGCTGGACAATCTCTACGGCTTCGATATGGCTGAAGCAGCCAGGCTCTACGTTGACGGCCCAATCCATGATCCCCGTTTGTGGTTTCTTGGCAGGATACCATATTCCCAAGGCTTTACCACTTATCTAGCCCAGCGTTTCAGCGGTCTGATCTTATCTGCAACAGAGCGTACCGCACGGCTGCTGGTGGTTGATTTGGACAACACCATGTGGGGAGGGATACTCGGTGAAGACGGTCTGGAAGGCATACAGTTGGGCGGGGACCATCCCGGCAACGCCTTTTTATATTTTCAACAGGTTTTAAAAAAATTGATGGACCGTGGTATCGCCATCGCCATCGCCAGCAAGAATGATGAAGATCTGGCCATGCAGGCAATCAACACCCATCCGGAAATGGTTATCAAGGCAGATCAACTTGCAGCCTGGCGGATCAACTGGAACGAAAAATGGCGTAACGTTACGGAGATAGCAGAAGAGGTTGGTCTTGGACTTGAGAATATCATGTTTATTGACGACAACCCGGTAGAGAGGCAGCACATGCGCATCAACCTACCCGGGGTAAAAGTTGTTGAGCTACCGGACGATCCTGCTCTATACGCCCAGACCCTGCTTGCAGAACCTTACCTGGAGTGCCTAAAGTTGACCCAGGAAGATAGCAAACGGGCCAGACGCTATGTTGCCAAACGTCGCATAGAAGAGAGCCAGAAAAGCTTTTCCACCCCTGAAGCATTTTTCTCCTCCCTGGATATCCGTCTTCATGTAGCCAATCTCAATAAGTTAAACATGGCTAGAGGCAGCCAACTGATACAAAAAACAAACCAGTTCAATACCACATCTCGCCGCTACAGCAGTACAGAAATGCTGGAAATTACAAAACAAGGCAACGCTGTTTTTGTAATCGGTCTGGAAGATAGATTTTCAGACTTTGAAAATATTGGTTTGGCGGTAGTACGCTGGAACCATCCGAAAAACGGCATGGCCCTCATCGACCTTTTTCTCCTCTCCTGCCGGGTTTTGGGACGAGGAATTGAGACAGGCTTTCTTGCATGGCTTGCCAAGGAAGCAAAAAACAGGGGAATGGCTCTACTCAGTGGTGAGATTGTTCACTCCAAACGCAATACTCCAGTTAGAGAACTATTCAACAATCATGGCTTTAAATTAGATACTGAAGAGAACACCTGGGTATTGGATCTAAACACCAATCTAGATAAAATACCGGAGTGGATCACCCTATTGGACCATTCAAAGGAAGAATCTCATGACTGAGCTGATTGGCCGAACAATAAAAAACTTACAGGTTGGAGACCTGGTATCATTCAAACGCAGTTTCAAACAGGATGACTTTAGATCATTTTCAAAGTTGAGTGGCGACAAGAACCCACTTCATCATGATCAGGACTATGCCGCTGCTTCCCAGTTTGGCAAAACAATAGTCCCTTTGCACCTGGTTGCCTCCCCATTATCAGCCATTGCCGGCATGATGCTACCCGGACACCGCTCCCTCTATTTAAGCACCAGCCAACGGGCGTTGCTCCCCGTCTATTATGATCAGGAGTTAACCTACTCTGCCAAGATAATCGCAATAAATGAACCCCAGGCAATCTTAACCATTCGCACACTGGTTATTCACGGTCTGGAGGTTCTTCTGGAGGCTGAACAGATTGTTCAGGTTCGACAGGATGTTTCACCAGAACTTGCCCCGGTTCACGATTCAGACTGTAAAATTCTCCAGCCCGGCAAACGCACAGCTTTGATCACCGGGGCTTCCGGCAGTGTTGGACGTGTCACAGCCATAACACTGGCAAAACAAGGCTGGAACCTCTCCCTAACCTACCGAAGCAAGAACAGACAGACCATGGAGATCCTGGCCAAACAACTGTCCGGCTTTGGAAGTACTGTATCCATATTTGAGGGTGGATTGGAAAATGACAAGAGCCTCCTTGATTTAACTAAGTTTATTCGTAAAAATGGTGAAATAACCGATTTCATCCATTGTGCAAGCCCTCAGGTTTTTGGCAATCCTCAAAAGCTGATGCAGGTAAATTTTACGGCTCTAAAAACAATTAGCCATGAGCTTATCCCTGTTTTTCTCCAGCGTCAGGAGGGCAGAATACTCTTTATTGGCTCTAGTGCCGTTCAGTTTGCCCCTTCTGGTTGGGAGGATTACAGTGCAGCAAAATCAGCGGCTTCACACTACATGACCTCCTTACAACAACGCTATGGAGTCCATGGTCTATCAAGCTGGGTTTTAGCTCCAGGACTGATTCGTACAGATTTTTCCAAGGAGTTACGATCACAAAACGACCTATGCCTCATGCCTGAGCAGGTTGCCGAAGCCATTGCCGCTCTTTTAACAAAAAAAGAGAATCAACCAGGAGGCTATGCCTGGCTTGAACCAGGTATAGAGCTGCGCCAGGGGAGATTCGGTTTTCATGACAACCATCAGATCAGCAGGCCAAACACAGAGACTAAACCAGACAGCAGGGATAAACCGTTCCTTCTGCCAGAAACACATACAGAGGCAGCCCCATTGGTCAGGGAGTTTTTTGCTTTGAGTAGGGATACCGACCTTACTCAAGCAGGGGTAAATACACTACCTGGCTGGGACTCTCTTCGCCATATTGAACTCATGCTCTTCTTGGAAAAACGGCTCGGCATTAAAATAAGCTCCTCTGAAATTGACAGGACGAAGCGTTTCTCAGAACTCGAAAAACTCACGGAGAGTAAAGTCAAAAATGGCTAGGTTAAAACGCATCCTGCTACTGGCCGGACGCTATTTACGAGAAAACCCCTATCGGGAACTTGAGGTTAAAAGACATCTTGAGGCCCGTGGAATCGAGGTGATTTTTGCTCTACCAGGAAAAACCATCAATAAAGGCGGCTTTCCAGAGAGTGCCATCAGTGACCCGGTTTTCATTAGGGAAAAAACAATCTTGTTGAATGGGGAGTATGATTTTAAAAAAGCTCTTCGTGGCTGTCAGGCGGCCCTGTTCAGCACCTGGAGATGTTACTCACCATTGGTGGAGACGGCCCGCAAGGCTGGAGTTGTAACCATCAATTTTTGTGCAACCAGCGGCCAGGATCACTGGTCAAACGGAGTCGACCACTGCTTGATTAGAAGTGATATGGCTAAAAGGTTGCTGGATATATTCCAACAATCTGGACAGATCCCATACCCAGTCTCCCTAGACAGGATGACCGTAGTCGGCTCTATGTTACACGAAAGGTTTAAAGGGGAAGAGTTGGATTTATTACCGGACAGAACTTCGTTTTGTCGACGCTATGGGCTGGACCCATCCCGGCGTATAGTCGTAATGTTCCCCGCCGGCATCGGTCCTTATAAGGTAAAAGTTCCCCTCTGGCATCCTGACTGGAGCCAGGAGCAGGTTGATAACTACATTAAAAACATGATTGAGCAGTACAACACTATCTGCAACGCTGTTATCTCTTCCGGCTGCAACTTGGTGATCAAGCTACACCCATCAGCTTATGTAAGCTACCACTGCAAGGAGGATGACGAGTACGAACTTTGGCGACAACATCCATCGGCAAAAATATTAGAGCCTGAAGATACCAACATAATGTTTCGCCACATAGATGTTGGGGTGGGACTCAATACCAACTCCTCAATGGATACTGGATTTTTCAAAAAGCCCTTCATCTATATTGCCCCAGGCTCCTGCACCTTCGTCCCTTTTGTCAGTCAAGAAAAGATGGAGAACTGTTGCGGTATTCCATTGGGGCCATCAAGCCACTGGCACACCAAACCAACCTGTTCGCCAACACCTTGGATAACCTCATGGTTGGGATGGTTCTGCCAACTGGAAGATCTGCCAAAGTTACTATCTGATCCAAAAACCTATACGGTAGACCCCGCCCATGCTGACCGCTTTATCCGCGAGTTTTGGTACAGTAACGATAGAAAAACAGCACCACGAATTGCCGATCATGTGGTCAAGATCTGTGAGTCGGAATTTGCCTCAGCCACAATGATAATGGTGTTGCGCCGGTTACGCATGACAATTGAACATAAATTACGACAGATAATGAAAAGAACTTAGCTGATGTGATCTTTCTAAACAAACACCTGTAAAAACCTATTGACCCACCAATTACCTTAGATTCGGCTGCAGAAAGTGCATACATAGTGCAACATATTGGTCTATATGGTTATATCATAGATAAATAGCTATCATTTTATTTGTACCGCAAGAATATATGGAGAACTGTCAATTACAAAATAATCGAATCCCCTCAGACCTAAACGACATTGAATTGTATTTAATATGATATTAATGACATAATACTCAAATTCTGCTACAATTTTAGCGTGATAGGAGTTGCTAGCACATTTTAACTAAAGCTTAACAAACCGGAACCTTCCGCTATGAGACTCTCACTGGCTCGATATAAACCATCCATTTTGCTGGTTGCCTTTCTACTCTGTCTGATCATTCCAGCATTTTACACGGTGCAGGCGTGGGGGGTTGAAAAGATCACAGCACAAGCAGATAACAACAATTTTATACAGTTAACTATTGAAGAACAGGCATGGATTAACAAAAACCCTGTGGTAAAGGTTGGCAATGAAATGGATTGGCCGCCTTTTGATTATGCTCAAAATGGAGTAGCAAAAGGTTTTTCCATCGACTTGGTTCGTAAAATCGGCGAAAAAACCGGCCTTGATTTTGAATTTATAAATGGTCACTCCTGGGCAGAGCTACTTAAAATGACCCGTGATGGAAAACTTGACCTTCTACCTGCGACTGCTGCTATTCCAAAAAGGCGGGAGTATCTGGCATTCTCTGAACCATACCTCAACTATTTCACAGTATTAGTAGTTCCAGATAGTGATAAAACAACTAAATCACTTAACGATCTTAAAGGAAAAAAAGTCGGTATAGTTAAAGGCTATTACTATTTTGATCTTGCAAAAAAGCGTTTTCCAGACGTGGATTTTGTCGAGACCTCCGGTTTTGCTGAGGGGTTGGAGTCAGTAGCCAGTGGTGAGTTGGAAGGTTTTATTGGTAGCCGTATAGTCACAAAATATACTATGCAAAAAAGCTTCATCAATGATCTGCGCATTGCTGGACGCTCAGGAGTTGATGATCCTGAGCAGTCTAATCTACGAATCTCTGTACGTAAAGATCTCCCAATTCTACTCTCCGTTATAAACAAAGGGTTGGCAGCGATAAGTGAAGGTGAAAAATCAATAATTGCTAGAAAATGGATGGGGTTTGACTCTGTTGCTGAACAAAAAAAGGTAACTCTAACAGAAAAAGAGAGAATCTGGCGAGATGAACACTCTGTAGTTCGGCTGGGGGTAGACCCGGCATGGCCTCCATTTGATTTTATAAATAGTAAAGGTGAGCACGATGGGCTGGCAGCCGATATTTTGCAGCATGTTGAAAAATATATTGGCGTCAAATTTGAGTTAGCTAAAAACCTCACCTGGAACCAAGTCACAGAGAAGACCAAAAACCATGATTTGGATGTAATTTCACTCTCGTCAAAAACACCAGAGCGGGAACAGTTTTTAACATGGTCAAAGCCTGTTGTGACCATGCCACTGGTGGTAGCATCCAAGACTGATTTCAACCCTATAAGCTCTGTTAAAGAGCTTATAGGGCAAAGGGTCGTTGTCGCCAAAGGTTATGCTGTGGTCTCTTTTCTCCGTGAACAGTATCCTGAAATTTCATTCAAGGAGGCTGCAACTCCATTTGACGGGTTGCAGCAGGTCTCAGTTAATATGGCAGATGTCTATATCGGTTATCTCGGCACCATCAGTTATCATATTAGAACCGATGGACTTTTTAACCTGAAAATTGCCGGCCCAAGCGGATTTCCACCAACAAAACTTGCCATTGCTGTCCGTTCTGACTGGCCGGAGTTGGTCGATTTGATCAACAAGGGGTTAGACGCCTTCACTGACGAAGAGATGAACTTGATACAGAAAAAATGGCTGCCTCTACTTAAAGATTCTATCTATCAAAAGGAAACAATTGACCAAAATATTTGGCTGCTCACTATAGTTGCATGCCTGGTTTTCATAGCTCTATTGGTGGTCCTGCTATTTTTGCCCCGGCTATTTTCCGACACCACAATTGCCAAACATTTTGGCTCTAGCCACTTCAGGGTTTTAGCTTTGCTTGGGATGAGTACCATGGTTGCCATGGTTGCCATACTGGTCTGGTATACCCTGATGGAAAACAAACAAAGGGTACTCTCTTCAGTTAGTGCTGAGTTGCAGGTGGTTTTACAAAACACCATGGAGAGGTATGATTTTTGGATTCAGAACCGGCTAAACCTACTATCACAGTTGGGGAGAGATCCAGAGTTGGTAAACCTTACAAAAAGGTTGTTGGCAGTCCCCCCAACACAAAATTCACTACAGAACTCTAAACAGCTCAAAAAGGTTCGTAATTTTGTAGCAGACAGGGAGGAGGTGTTTGGCAAAACAGGCTTTTTCATTATCAACCCAGACTCCATAAGCATCGGCTCCAGCCTCAATAGCAACCTGGGTACAAAAAACCTTATTGCCACTAAAAAACCAAACCTGCTAGCTCAGGTATTCAATGGAAAACCAACTTTTATCCCCCCAATTAGATCTGATGTTGCCATTCATTCTAATTCAGGAGCAGAAGAGGAGGCAGACAAAAAGCCCCTGACAATGTTTTTTGCCGTCCCGATTCGAAATTTTGATGGAACAGTTATAGCTGTGTTAACTCAGCGACTAATACCTAAAGATAACATGTCGAAAATTTTCCATAGTGGTCGGATAGGCATGTCTGGGGAGAGCTATGTTATTGACCATGAAGGGCGAATGATTACCAAGAGCCGCTTTCAGAATCAACTATACGATATCGGCCTGTTAGATAAAGAGTCAAAAGAGCATCAAACACTTGAAGTACGTGATCCTGGTGGAGAAATACTCAAAGGATTCATACCAACAGTCTCCAGGTCTGAGCAGCCTTTCACTCATATGGTTATGGATATTTTCCGTTTAAAACAGGAGATGGAAAAACGCAACCAAAATGAATCTCACAGTGAGATAGTTGTTGATGTTAATGGCTATCGTGACTATCGAGGAACCAAAGTTTTTGGTGCCTGGATGTGGATGCCACACTTAATGTTGGGAGCCACAACTGAAATTGATGTGGAAGAGGCACTGGCAGGCTATTATAGCTTGCGGCAAAACTTATTTATCATAACCGGACTGACCCTGCTTTTATCCACTATAGCAACACTTTTGACCATCATATTAGGAGAGCGGGCAACCCTTATAATGCGTCGGAATCAAGAGGGGCTTGAGCAGAAGGTTGAGGAGAGAACTCAAGAGTTAATAGATAGTCAAGAGCGGTTTGAACTTGCTGTACGAGGTAGTGGTGATGCCCTATGGGAGTATAATACCTGTACCAACAAAAACTGGTTTTCTCCCCGCTTTGCTGAAATGCTTGGTTATGAAAGCCATGAACTGCCACCAACATTAGAAACCTGGAAAAGCCACATCCACCCTGACGATCTAGAAGCTGCTGAAGCC
>JADFZU010000068.1 GCA_015232365.1 Magnetococcales bacterium
TTTGAGTGGCAACTTTCCTCTGGACCGGGTGGCCACTTTCCGTTGGACTAGGTGGTCAGTTTCGTTGGAATAGGCAAACCATCCTATAGTTCAGTATAAATGTGTTCCGATCACAGTCAGACGAACAGCAACGATACCTCTGCTCACCATTTTGGAGCTTGCCATGTTTAATGACATTTAACCCATTACAGCCTGGGCATACCACATCCAAAATTGCCATCTCTCCAGCCTCCACTATGAGTATTGATTTGAACTCAGCAGAGAATAGCATATTAATGAAAGTTACAACAATTTTGGAACACTACCAATTTAGGTTAGATGAGTTTGAATTCCGCGATCTTTTTGTTTATCAATATTTTTTTTTCTTTTAAAGTTGATGTAAGGGGTATCAGCAAAAATTCTATATCAATTTTTATTCATGGGATGGGTATTGGGGCAACTCCCCGGCAACCTGCCGCATAACCCGCAATATATCCGCCGCCGCCTTTTCTGGTGACTTTTCACCAAGCACTCCCCTAATCATAGCTACTCCGTCTGCACCAGCTTTTAGTGCGAGAGGTGTGTTTTCAACGTTGATACCACCCAAAGCCAACACCGGACCGGGTATTTTTTCTCTCAAGCTGGCAAACTTCCTAAGCCCTATAGGCTTGGCATTGGGGTGGGAGAGGGTGGCAAACAGAGGCGAGAGGGTTATGTAATCTGCACCCTCTTCTATAGCGGTCAACCCTCCCTCTAGATTGTGACATGAACGACCAAGCAGACGTTTGCTGCCGAGAACCTTGCGGGCCTCGGCTGTGGTCATGGCTGTTTCTGGCAGATGTAGGCCACAATTTTTAAAGTTAAGTGCCAGTTGAATATCCCCGGAGATAAGCAGATGGGCCTGTTCTCTCTCTGTTAGTCGGTAGAGTTTTTCTGCCCACTCTCCAAGAGTATCTCTATCTGGGCTATTTTTAATCCGTAAAAGCAGATGCTTAACACCACCTGCCAGAGCTTGAGCAACTCCATCTAAAAGATCCGGGCAGGTTTGCAGGTCGGTTATCAATAGTAGTTTGGGCAGAGGCGGTTTCACGGGATATTTAAATATTTATGTAGTTGCACTGAGAGGTTAAGGCGCCCTTGGGAGGCTAGAACCAGTTGAAGACATTTTGCGTTGGCCTGGAGGTTGGGTTTGTTGTTGTCGGCACGAGGCTGTAGCCAGACGTTGGGATGAATAGCAGCCCAGTGGTTTATCTCTTGTTTTTGGGCTGTAGAGAGGCTGGGGCCGACAATAAATTTAAGCTCGTCGGCCTTGGTCATTACCTCCTCGGCCAGGGCTTTTTTCGGGCTGATAGTTAACCAATCCAGACCTTCAGGAATATCATAACCCACACCACTGCTCTCCATAGCCAGCCATTTACCACGCTTTTTCAACTCAGCTATCAATAGGGAGAGCTGCTCCACTGCCAACGGTTCGCCACCAGTCAAAAGCACAGATGAAATGCCAGCACCAATGGAATCTACCTGCTCTAAAAGGGTTTCAAGGGGCAAGTCACGACGGGCAGATGGATCTTTGTGCAGTGGTTCATCGCACCAGGAGCAGGCTAACGGGCAGCCCCAAAACCGGATGAATACCATGGCTCTGCCGCTCCATCTCCCCTCGCCCTGAATGGAGGTGAACAGATCGCAGATTGGAAAGAGGGGAGAGGAGAGGGGGCTGGTCATAAAATATCCGTAATCAGTTCTCTCTGTACCATCCCTCTTTGATAAAATATTGCACAGCTCCTATGTGAAAAGGAACGCTAAAGGAGCTAAGCATCTTCCGGGGTGATAGATGGTAAAAAGCCGGGTCTGAGCGGCGGAACTGCTCAACTTCACTGAAAATCGCTTTAACCACATCATAGATAACCGCTTCTGAGAGATCAGAGTTGGCTACCAGCCATACTTTAGAGCCTATGCTTGGGCTGTCGGAGGTCAGGCCTTTGTAGATACCGCCAGGAATTGTGACTCTGTCCAGATATAGTGCTTCAGAGATAAGTTGATCAACACAGTAACCGGTGATTGGTAAAAATTGCAGAGGTTTATCGCCTGTTAATATTTTGGTCTTTTCGTCGGGGTGTGTCAGCCATTCAAAACCACCGTCTACAGCATCTTTAACCAGTAGCTCTGGTAGTTTGCTGCTCTCTTCATAGCTGAATTTATCACCAACCGGGATGTTGCAATTGCTCAATAACTTTTTAACCATACGGCCATTATTAGAGGTTTTGGAGCCTATATTGATGGTTTTGTCTGCAAGTTGACTAAATGAGAGGATTTTAGAGTTACTATTGACTAGAAGTGTAGCCACTTCATGGTGCATGGAGAGTAGAACCCGTAAGTTGGTGTGCCGTTTGGCAAACGGTTTTTTGCCATGCCATGCTTGAAAGGCGTAGTCGCCCCTAACCAAAGCTAAATCCACCTGCCCAGAGCTTATGGCCAGTACATTCTGCTTAGAGCCTTCTGATGCCATCAGCTTGCATGGCAGTTCGCTGCCACTTTTTTTTAGAGCCACACATACTGCAGTTCCAGCAGCATAATTGACCCCTTCCACCTTGCCAAGAGCTATGTTTAAACGTACGTTTTTTGTTTCAGGCTCCCCATCTGCCGTCTCATCATTAGAGTCAGAGCAGCCGACGAGTGCAAGAAGCAGGGCAGTGATCAGGCCGGTTTTTAATACTTTAAACATTGGCGTACCTCAAAAAACTTATAAGATTTCCACATTATGGCATTTTTTGCTGTTACCGTCCATCTATGGTCGCCAGTGGTCGCCCATTTTCAGGGAGTCAAGATTTTCGGGAATTTCAAGAAGGTCGGCAAAGTCTAGCTCTACATTGCCAATGGTGTCGTAGAGGTACATCTGGACAGAGTCAAGGGTTTTAGCTTTATAGCCTTTTTCCAGATCCATAAGATTATCCCCTTCACGAACAATAGCAAACTCTGCTCTAACTGTGTCGACAGGGTTTACTACAATAATATCGTAGAAAATTTTTCTCTCAGGATCAATCTTGGCCTTCGCCATCTGCTGACTGGTAATGTTTATGCCTTGTTTGTGTAGCGTGTTAAGGGCGATGCCGTTTTTACTTTTGGTTAGTTTTTCCAAGAGGCGGCTTCTTCTAAGATCCCCCTGATTGTGGCCCATTTTTAGCAGTTCATCCAAACTCAACCGCTCTTCAAAGCCGGGTAGTTTTACCTCCATAGAGCGAATCGGCTCGATTCCCAGCCTCTCCATTTTTTTCTCTTTAAGGACAATGCCCCTGCTCTCTAAACGGCTGATGCGAATGCCGTCACTCTTCTTTATCAAATCTAAATCGAAACGTTTTTGCTTCAATGTGTAGAGCAGATCCATCCTCTTCAGGCTTTCGTAAGATAGGCTTCTGGAGTAGGCATCCAAAACAATCAACTGCCGTTCACGGGGCATAACCTTTTTAAGAGAGGTAATACCTTGTTTTGCCAGATTTTTTTCCGTCAACAAACTGTTGAGGCTTTCGTCAGTACTGTCCAACCTTTTCAGGCGGTCCAATACCAAACCGCCACGACGACGAATTCGGTCAACGTCCAGGCCACGGCTGTAGAGGTGGGGAACAACTCCTAACTTTTCCATCTCAGGATAGGTTAAAAGCTCCACTGGACGGAGAAGTTTTTTGGCTGGTCCCGGTATAAAAACCTTCTGCTCTTTTTCACGTGGCAGGGCAACTCGTAGATCTACTGGCAGAAGTTCGGGGTTTTTCCTGAGATAGGTTGCGTGCCAGGCCCGGTATTGCTGAGGGTTGAAATGACCCATTTCAGCATCACTGTTCATGATTACCAACACCTTGAATGGTGCTAATGCCCCCTTATAAGAGCGGATCTCCTCTAAAGCAGAGACCATGTCGGCCATAGCCCCAATCTGCAATATCTGCATATCATCTTCGGAGGCTTTCTTGATGTAGGAACTGACATCAATTCCCATGCCTTTTTTAAGATAACTGCGAAAGGTACTGAATCCGCCGTAACCTTTGCCCGGTACTTTGCAGTACCACTCATGATGGGTCAGAGCTACCATTACCGGCAGGTCAACCTCGCCGCTAAAGAGCAGTCGTCCACCAAACAGAGAGTGCAGCCTCATCTCTCCCCACTGTTTTTTATCAAGCCGCCCCGGCCACTCCAGGGTGTCCAGGCGAACTTTGATTTTACCAAGATCATGCTGCATGGCAGCCATTACCGCACTTAAGGTTTTATCCTCGCTCCAGCCTAGTTCCAAGGCTATGGCCATAACGTTAAAACCGGTGATAATGCTATGGTGGGCAGTATTTGGGTGGTGGTTGTTGAGTTCGGTCATGGCATCAGCAGCTCTTGGGTTGAAGAGGTGAAGAACATCCTTCATCCTCTTTTTCACCATAGATTGTAGCTCTTTAACCTGGCCCATCTCTTGGTAAGATGCTGCTGCAGACTGAATTGATACCCCTTTGGTTGATATGATCCCCTCTACCAAGGAGAATATCTTGGAGACATCTTCAACCGCTTCGTTTAAATTCTCTTCGGCTATCGGTGCGGCAAGAACAGTTGTAATATTTCGGGCTGTTAGCTGCCGAACTATTTTTTCTGTGATCTTGGTCTTCTTGGTTACGAGAACAACGCCAGTATCCGGGTGGTTGACACTGGATGCCAGCAACATATTTTCTAATAGAGCTGGGTCATCTATGGCGTATTCTCTAGCACTTTTGGATTCTGTCACTTGTATCACCGAGTAGTTGTAAAGCCAAGAAATTGAGTCAATATTCTGCCGATCTTTATCTCAAGAATCAAACACAATCTTTATAAAATATAAATCACCCCTGCTATCTAATAAAAATATCGGCTATTGTACGGCTATGGTTCAGATATTTTTTGATCAAGGTACTCTAAAAATTACCGGTACAGCCGATGAGCTAACACCGGTAGATAAGTATATGGAGTGGGATGATAGGAGTGGCTGTTATCGTGCTGAGGCCCGGCGTTATGGCTCTATTGTTTTAACTCTACACCGGCTGAAAACACCATTTGAAGATCTAGCGAGAAAATTTAAACCTCAACAGTTTCACGCCCCAAGGGAACACTCTCCTCGTCCCCACCAAAAAACCTCCTTTGAGGCATGGCTTAAATTCAACCGCAATGGCGTGGTGGTTCTGCCTACCGGAGCCGGTAAAACTTTGGTGGCAAGACTGGCTATTGCCAAAACCCAGCGTGACAGTCTTATTTTAGTACCGACCATCAACTTGATGCACCAGTGGCATGAGCAGCTCCAGGAGGCTTTTGGAGTTGAGGTCGGCCTGTTGGGCGGTGGGGATAGAGAGCTAAAAGCTATTACTGTCAGCACCTATGACTCAGCTTTGATCTATATGGATGGTATCGGTGACCGTTTTGGTCTGCTCATCTGTGATGAGTGTCACCATCTGCCAGCAGCCAGCACCAGGTTGGTTGCGGTTATGAGTATTGCCCCTTTCCGCCTGGGGTTGACCGCCACTCCAGAGCGTACCGATGGGCAGGAGTCCGATCTCTACGATCTTATTGGCCCTCTCTGTCACCGGGTGGAGATCAACGAGCTTGAGGGCCGTTTTCTCGCTCCATACCAGTTAGAACATGTTCCAGTTACTTTGGACCCTGACGAACGAGAGGCTTATGACAACGCCTACCGCCATTATAAAGATTATGCTAGAGGCAGCGGTATAAATTTTGGCCGTAAGGATGGTTGGTCGCAATTTATAATGTACTGTGCCCGCTCTAAAGAGGGGCGGGGGGCTTATGCTGCCTACCGTATGCAGAAAAAACTGGCTCGTGCTTCCAGGGCCAAATTACGATTGGTATGGGAGATTCTCCGGCGACACCGTAATGAGAGGGTTATTCTTTTTACCGATGATAACTCAACCGCCTACGCCATTGGCGAGACTTTTTTTCTGCCGGTTATCACCCATAAAACCAAAGGCTCGGAGCGGAAGGAGATTTTAGCTGCCTTTCGTGATGGCAGCTTACCGTTTTTGGTCAATTCAAGAGTGTTGAACGAGGGGGTAGATGTGCCGGATGTATCGGTTGGGGTAATTGTTTCCGGTAGTGGTTCGGTGCGGGAGCACGTGCAACGCCTTGGGCGGATTCTAAGGCCAAAAGACGGCAAACAGGCGGTACTTTATGAGCTGGTTTCAGAAGATACCGCCGAGCAGTTTACCTCGGATAGGCGAAGGCAACACACGGCTTATCAAAAACAGGGGACTTTAGAGAGTTATGCTAACTAAAGACCTGCTCCGCTATAACCGTAACCGGCAGTCCAGGATATTTCCCCGGTTTTTAAATGTAGAGGATAAAATCACCCTGAATTTGGTGGCGGAGTTGAACAACCTCTACCAGACAGGTGTAGAGCAGAGCCGAGAGGATCTGGCAGAGTTGGCTCAGCCGATAATCAACGCTCATCGTTCACCACTAATAGCCAAGGGGATAAATAAGTTGCTGTTGGACCGCTGCAAGTTTCGGGAGCCTGACAAAGATGTGGCACCTTTTCGGGCCAAGGTGTTTGCAACCGCAGCCAAACTTTTGAGCAGCGATAAACAGAGTATGGACAGTCTGACAACTTTTCGCCAGGAGGTTGCCAAAGAGTATCAGCAAAATGCCGACGAGTTAGCGTTAGCACTCCATTGTGATCTGCCGATAAGGCAGCCGTTGGAATTATTTGATCCGGCTTTGCCCGATAGACTAATCCACCGCTATAACCTTGCCCAGGCACAGGGGCTGCTGTTCAACTCCTCAAGCATGAGTCTCACATTTAAGGAGCCGGATGTTGGTAAAAGGCGGTTTTTCTTCCGTTATCTTAAATTTTTTCGTTTGTTGGCAAGAGTCTACAAAGAGAGTTCCGGCAGCTATCGTTTAGAGCTGGACGGGCCGTTGAGTCTTTTTGATCAGACCAGGAAATATGGTCTGCGTATGGCAAATCTTCTGCCGGTGGTTGTACTGCTCTCTGACTGGTCTCTCACGGCAACTGTTAAACCAGAGCAGCGTTCCGGGACTTTGCAATTAAACCATCAAGATGGTTTGATCTCCCACTACCGTTTGACAACCGCTTATGTTCCTGAAGAGTTTAAAACATTTGCTGAACAGTTTAAGCGAGAAGCCAAGGGGTGGAAAATTCAAAAAAACTCGCCACTACTTGACCTTGGCAAGCAGGAGCTAGCTGTCCCAGATTTTACTTTTCGCCATGAGTCCGGGCAGGTGGTACATCTGGAGCTATTCCACCGTTGGCATAAAGGGGGGTTGAGTCAGAGGTTAAGACATCTGGATAGAGTAGAGCAAAAATCCCCATTGGTGATTGGAGCCGACCGATTTCTAAGTAAAGATCCTGCCATACAAAAACAGCTTGACCGCTCCCAATGGTATAAAGAGCACGGATTCTCTTTCAACGCATTCCCACCAGTCAAACGGGTAGTCAAAGTGTTGGCAAGTTTTTTAAATTGATGAGATGGGTTTGGCAGTGGGGTCTGCTCCTTCCCAATGGGGTTTGTGGTAACGCCACAAGGTTCTAAGATTCAAAAAACCCGCTCTCTAAACCAGATAGAGAGAGTAAGAGCAATTTTAGTAGGGGCTGAGAGTTTAACTCTACCGCTCAATGTGTTAAAGCCAAGCTTTGCGATAGTGGTAAGATAGCGGCGATAGATCCCTGACATAACCAGAGCAGGGAACATACAGCGTCGCTCCTCAGGGGCAACTATCAGCTTGTCACCAGCCAAGTAGTGCTCTTCAGCCTCTTTACCAAGTCGGGCAAGTGCTTTGCCAAGAGATTGACTCCACTCCCCTTTGAGCACTTCTGCCTCTGAGACTCCATACTCTTTTAGTAGGGACTGGGGAATATATACCCGGCCTCTCTGGGCATCTTCTTTGATATCTCTAAGGATATTTGTTAGTTGAAAAGCCATTCCAAGATGGTGGGCAAACTGTTTTTTCCGGTCGTTATCGAGCTGGTTTTCTGGAGAGTTGAAGCAGAATATATGGGTGGAGATCAGACCCACAGCTACGGCTACTTTGCTACAATAAATGGTCAACTCCTCCTGGCTGGAAAACCGTTGTTGGTTAAGATCCATCTCCATACCGTCAATGATGTCATAAAAAGGTGTAGTAGGCAGAGAGAAGGTTTTAACAGCATTGCTCAGCTCTTTGGTTACAGGGTGTTGTGGGCGGTTATTGGCAAAAGCCCGGTCAAGATCAGCACGCCAAAATGCCAACTGCTCTCTGGCTAGCTCCTGGTTGCTCTCTTCATCCACCACATCGTCTACCTCTCGGCAGAAGGCGTAGAGTGCATACATTGCCGCTCTTTTGTTGTGGGCGAGAAGAAGTATTGGATAGTAAAACGATGTGTTTGCCGATAAGGTCCGGTTTCGACAATATGCAGAAGAGCTCATGATCTGACGCGCTTTATGGCACGCCAGAGACAACCTGCTTTGTCGGCTTTGTTGAGTTGAGGGCGGCTGCGTAGCGTGTTGCCGCCTAACGCTTCTATTTTAGACAAGACTCCCAGCCCACCCTCAATGATAGTGGCAATCTCCATATTAAGAGGCCACCGTACCTGTTGTAGCAATGGAGCACCATACATAAATAGCTGTCGAGCCTGGTCGGCAAGATCCATGATTAAATTGCCGAGTAGGGGGGTGAAAATCCGTTTTGCCAGCATATCCTCATTTACGCCAAACCGCTCCAACTCATCTTGGGGTAGATAGAGAGGGCGGCCATCCATTATATCCCGTCCAAGATCCTGCATATGGTTGGTTAACTGCAGTGCAGTACAGATAGCGTCGGAATATTTAATCTTCTCTGGAATGGACTGACCATGCTCTATAAACGCTTCTCCAGCTATATGGAGGATAATCCGTCCAACTGGGTTGGCAGAGTAGCGGCAGTACTCCTCTAACTCCTCTATGGTTTGATACTTTTTGTTGGTAACATCTAGACGAAAGGCGATAAGCAACTCATGAAAAGGGGTTGCGTTAAGTCCGGTTACCTCAAAGGTGTGTGCTAATGCCCTGAAAACCGGATGGTCCGGTTTGCCGTCTTGGGAGAGGCTCAAACGCCTGGACCAATCATCGAGAAGTTGTAGTCTGGTGGCGTTGTCACGGCCGGGAAGATCGGCAAAGTCGTCGGCTGTTCTGGCAAAAGCATAAACAGCGTGGAGATGCGGGCGCATACGCCTTGGTGCCAGCAGGGAGCCAACAGGAAAATTTTCGGTATGTTTCCGAACAACATCACGGCAATAATTAAAATCTGCCGCTAGATGGGATGGTATGGCGTGAAGTACATGCATAATCTGAAATTTACTATAACTATGGTCTATTAACAACCATACACCGGATATTTAATATAAACTATTCCAGGCCAATAACTGCTCTCTGTTGATGACAAAGAGTCCACTGCCGCCAAAATGAAACATTAGCCACTGTCCAGGGAATTCCGGCCAACACTGCTCCATAATCTCTTGGGTTTCGTCGCCAACTTCACAAACCAGCAAGCCGCCAGGGGTTAGATGATCGGCAGCCTGTTGCAGAAGAGGTAGAACGGTGTCAAGACCCTGTTCTCCGGCTGCCAAGGCCAGAGCTGGTTCATGGCGATATTCTGGCGGTAGTCCGTCCATGGTTGCTTTGGCAACATACGGCGGATTGCTGACAATAAGTTCATATTTTCTTCCGGTGAGAGCTTGGAAAAGATCAGATTCAATTAATGTAATCTGCTTTTCAAGAGCAAATTTAGCCCGGTTGATCGCTGCTACCTCAAGTGCTTTGGCAGAGATGTCGCTGGCATCGACCATGGCCTGGGGAAAGGTTTTAGCAAGAGTGACCGCCAAGCATCCGCTGCCGGTACATAAGTCCAAAATTCTGGCAACGCCATCACAATCAAGCAGACCGTCAAACCCCTCTTCATCGTCAAAAATATTCTCAATCCGGGAGCGGGGTATTAGTACCCGTGGGTCGACAAAAAAGCTATAACCAGCAAAAAACGCCTCTTGGGTTATATATGCTGCTGGCAGACGTTCTTTAATCCGTTTATCAAAAATATGTGCCATCAGGTTGGCGGCACTTCTGGGGGCTGGCTGGTCTACCATTTTGTCAATTTCGTTAAATCCTATTGAAAATGCATAACATATTAAATATTCAGCTTCTAGGTACGGTTCTTGCGAGCCGTTCTCCAGACAGACCTCTGCCTTTTGGATCTGTTCAGCAAGTAGATTTATCCATCCACCAATAGTGGTTGGTTGTGGCTCTGTTATCAGGGTGTTTTGAAAATTGCTGTAACATGTTGAATTTTCGTCTGTTTCCATTTTTTATGCTCTTGCTTTTCCTGATATTGTAAAGAAAATTGAAATTTTAGAGAATACAACTTGTTGACTTTGTTTAATTGTCGTAATCTTTGTTGGTATTTTGACGCATAGAGACTCTGTTTTAAAGGGTGTATAGAGATTGTTTTTGGCACTTTGCGCCAAAAATATAGAAAAAGATATTGAATTTTTATTTCAAGGTTCTTATTAAGTTCCTAACGGATGGCGATGCCTTCTGTCAACCAGGCAAGGATGAT
>JADFZU010000069.1 GCA_015232365.1 Magnetococcales bacterium
GTTTTTCTGAAAATATTCTAATGCTCTGCTTTCAGGTTTCAGGCTTTTGTGGTCCTGATTAACGGTGTTGTTCAATATATATTCAAACTCAAGCCCTGCAGGATACTGCTCCTGAAATTTGCTAAAAATTCTTCCCATCAAACGTTGGTTGGGAAGATAGTCCATGGTTAGACCAGACTCTTGCTCAACGTTGAAGCCCTGGTTTTTGATGGTTTCTGCCGATATGGACAACAGTTGGTGAATCTGGGTGGTTTTTTCTCGGATATGTTTCAGGCTATCTAAGTGGGTTCGGTTATAGATAAGGTATTCAAATATACCGATATTCAGCAGACAGAGCAGAGCAATAATAACAGCAAAAAAAATTCCAGACCTTATCATGATCCACATACCCCTATATTGCCCAATGTACGAAGAGATCTAGGGAACTCTGTACAAATATGCCGGATTGCTAAATAATTTTTCCAGTAGATAGGAAAAATATTCTATGTGCAAAAAATTTTGCAACAAAAAACAACTATATTATCAGCATGTTATATAATTAAATCAAATCAGATAATTCGTTCCTAATAGTATAAAACGCAAATTACGTTCCAACAGTAGGTTGCTGCGGGTTGGGGCTAATATCAAATGAGTAGATTTTGCATGGAGTTTCTGTTGGTTCGAGCTGGATTTGTAGAAGCAGGTCTGAAAAACATCGAGTTTAACTAGGGTGTATAATTTAATATGTACGGTACTGGCAAAAGCAGATCGCTAAAAAATCCTCCTAAAAGAAATATACTACACAGCAAAATTGCTTAGGTGTCCGGCAATTTGTGCATAAGGTCTGTTGCCCTAACCCAACAGACTCATAGCCAGACTTGGTTGCTGGTTTGCCTGGGCCAATATTGCTACCCCGGCATTTTGTGAAATTGTATTTTTTGTCAACTCTGCTGTTTCATGGGCAATATCTGCGTCTTTAATTCGTGAGTGCATCGAAGAGGTACTCTCCTTACGCACCTGCAGACTGGTAAGAATTGATTCGAGGCGGTTTAGTGTAGAACCAAGATGCGCCTGCACCCCTAACAGCCCAAGTTGACCCGTATGGTTGGTTGATGTTTGGGTACTTAAAGCACTGTCGGCTTTTGTTATGACATCTTCAAATGAGGCTGTGCTGTAACCAGCAGCAACTATATTATCAATACTGTTAGAATCTACCGTTTGATCAACTATTTCATCTATATCGGCAAACTCAACGGTCAAGGTCTCTCCTGCTTCATTACCAACCTGAAGAGAAAAATCACCGAGATTTTGACTCTCATCACTAAGGGACATACCGTTATATTTAATCATTGAAAGGCCGGATTTAACGCCATCACCTGACAGTAGGTCCATCTGGTCAGCTAGCTGTGTTAGCTCCTGATAAATGGCTTTTCTATCGTTTTGTGTAGTACCTCCCGAGCTACCCTGGACGGCAAGCTCACGGATTCTCTGGATTATATTAATCACCTCCGACGTACCGCCTTCAGCGATCTGAACCATTGAGATGGCATCGTTGACATTGAGTATAGCTTGATTTGTGCCACGAATCTGTGACTCTACCCTCGTAGAGATGGAGATGCCCCCAGCATCATCCTTTGCAGAGTTGACACGTAGCCCAGAAGATAGCCGTTCATATGAGACTCCAAGCTTGTTGGATAGCTTGGATAGTTGACGTTGCGACGCAAGCGAAGCTAAATTTGTTCCGATAGTAAGTGACATTCCATTGCCTCCTTTAAAAAATTCCCTTTTTACTGTTATCGGTCTTCTTGTTGAAAAACTTTATTATTTTAAATAGATGACAGTAATAGACTAGGCAACGCTAACAGTTTTCAACGCAAATCGTTGAAAACAAAAAAAAAAACAGTTTGAACCTGAATGATATTTATGTATAATATGACGGTTGTAAATTTTGTTGAAATATTTTTCTACAAATTTTTAATTAAATCTATACAGCTTTGGGTTTATTTAGCTTTTGGCAGCCTGATAATTTGGAGAGTTTTCATGTCTTTTAATTTGGCGATGTTTCTAGCAAAAAGTGTTGGTGGTGTTGGGGTTTTAGGTGGTATAGTTGGCGGCTCTGCAGCACTGGCTAAAAACATCAAGAAAAAACGTGAAGGCACAATTAGCAACCGGGAAATAGCTGTAGATACAGGTAAGGAGGCTGTGGGAGCTGGAGTTGCTACCGCTTTTAGCGCCTTCTCAGCAGGATTGGTCGGTGGAGGTCTGGCCGTCTCTCTGGGAACTGCATTTGTTGCCGCTGCTGCTGGAAAATTTGCTTGGGATTATGGGGTGGATTTTATCGAAGCCCGCATGGAAGAAGATAAGCAGACCGAGCTTGATAGTGAAATGGATGAGGTATTCAGTGCCAGCTCCATTCCTTTTATAAAACCAGAAACGGATGTAGAAACTATAAAGGGCAGCGTTGAAAACAAGCAGGACGTAGATTCTGCCGAAAACTCAAAATCAATGAAGTTCATCCCTGCACAGAAAACCGAGCCGGCAGATGATGAAGACAGAACTGAGTTAATCTAGTAAAAAAAGCTGGTGTGATGCTAGACCATTAGCTATAGCGTTTATCAATTGAGGGGAATAATCATGGCTACAGAGACGATGATGTTTAAAATTGGTGCAGGACAGTCTGCACAACTTTCAGGTTTAGCAGGCAAGAGCTATGTCGCCAGTAAAGTATCTACTGCTGGAACCGGGTTAAGCAAGATGTTCTTTTTGACCCCGGTAGATGCCGGAGGCAAAAGTGTTGGCCTCAAGATTGAAGGAACCAGACAGGTTGCGGAAATGACCAGCTTGGCCGGTAAAACCATTACCATAGGTAAAAGCCCAACAATGATCGGAGCTACTGGCAACTGGCTTGTGGTTAATACGGGCAGTGCTGGAGCGGCAACAACCGGAGCTGCAGCAACTGGTGCTGCACTCAAAGGTAAAGCAGCCGCCTCTACACCGTTTTTGATGGAGCTTGAAGGGGCAAACCAAGGGGCACAGCTAAAAGCGATGTCGGGAAAAAGCTTTACGGTTATAAAATCTCCCCTAGGGGCCGCAAATGCCAAAAGCTGGCTGTTTATGAAGCCGGCAGGGGCAGCTACCAGTGAGAAGATGGTTGCACTACAAATTCAAAATGGAGCAGGGAACTTCTCTGGTCTGGTGGGCAAAACCTTCACCGTCGGCAAAGCACCAATAGTCGCAGGTAATGGTGCTGGAAATTGGATTCTTCTCCAACCCTCCACAGGGGCTGTTGCTAAAACTACCGCTTCAGTGGCAGCAGCTAGCAAATCAAAAGGGGCAATTTCATCGGTCAAAGCGGCAAAATCAGCGACTATCGCCAAAGAGGCTGGAACTGTTGTTAAGTCAGGAACAACAGCTATTGCTGGCAAATCCAGTACCGTAGCAGCGGCAAGCAGTGGTAGTGGTGTTATCTGGAATGGAACCGGCTGGAAACTTGGCCTTGGTTTAGGTCTGGGTGGATGGGGGCCAGTTCTACTCGCCGGTGTTGTTGTTGCATCAGGCGTTGGCATATATAGTTATTTAAAACAAGATGATGATGGTGAGGAGTCGTAAATAAAATGCCTGTAACAAAAGAGCTGATCGGAAAAGATGCCATCGTCGGATTGACTGGAAAGAGTTTTACCCTTGATGGAGTTGGTACCGGCAACCCGGTAACATTAACCCCATCTCCCGGTCCTGATGGTGTTGTTGCAGGCCATAAAATCATTCTGTCTAAAGGTACGGCCATTGAGGGGATAGCAAAAACCGGAGCAGCTACTGCTAAAGCCCCGGTAGTGCAAGGAGTGGCAGGAAATACCATGGCAGCTCAAGGAGTGGCAGGAAATACCATGGCAGCTCAAGGTGTGGCAGGAAAAACTGCTGTAGCCCCGACTCTGGTACAGATTGAAGGGGCAGGAAAAGTAGTCGGACTTGGCAAGGGGAGCACGACTATTTCTACCTTGGAGGTAACCGGAACCCTACAGAAAGGGGCTGCAGGCGGCTCAAAAGTTATGCTCACAGGTGGAGAGATGAAGGTAGTCCAGGGTGCTGGAGCAACAGCTGCTAAAGCTGCTCCAGGAGCTGCGCTGGCCAATGGAGGTAACGGCGGTGTTGTTATCACCAAGGGTGCTGGCGGAGGGAATATTGCCACGGTAAAAAGTGTAGCTGGAGCCAATGCCAATGGCGGCCTGCCAACAATAGCTACCAAAGCGGCAACAGTTAGCAAAGTTCCGGCTGCTGCAGGAGGAACCATATGGACCGGAAAGGGCTTAAGCCTGGGTTTAGGTCTGGGTCTGGGGGCTTGGGGGCCGGTAATACTGGCAACAGCTATTGCCACTGGTGGTTACGTCTACTACAAAAAACGCCAAGCCAAAAAGCTGTGGCCCTTTTAAAACACCATTTTGGTTTACCCCCTAGATTAGGCAATTTAGCGTGCATTAATAGTGCAACAAATAGGTTTTCCGGGTGAATAAAGTGGTTGTGCCGGTGATGTACGAATAACTGCCGAATATAAGTTAAACTTAAACTGCTATTTATAGGATTCTGTAATGTCATTGATGGATGAGGAAATTACAGCTGAAAATGTAGTAGGTTTTATTTGCAGGGTTCCCGGCTTCAAAAGTTTATTACACAAAGAGATCGAGTCGCTGATTTTACCAATGCTTGGTGTTGTCAAGTTTGTTCCCGGTCAGATGATAATCAAACAAGGAGCGGTTGCTGACGCTGTCTTTTTTCTCTACAAGGGTCAGGCAAAAGTCAATATCCATTTTGAAAATAGTGAAGATGTAAACTTTTTTATTGAAGAGGGTGAAATATTTGGGGAGATGGCTTTGGTATCCCATGAAAAGCGGAGTGCTACAATTTCTGCAGTTTCTGATGTAATCTGCTTTTCAATTGATGTTGAGACCTTTCAAAATATTATGATAAACAACTGGAGAATTACTCAAGCGGTTGCCATGTTGATTGGTAACCGGAGAATTGAGAGACTTACCAGTTAATATCAACTCAATATCATATCATATTATATTCCACTGCTCTATATCACTCCTCCAGATGACAAATCAACCTAGCTGTCCACGCATTAATGGTACAACATATTGATTTATCAGGTGAAACAGAAAAATCGAAGTCACCTTATTGGTGATGAGACTTTTTTCTTATTTACCAGTTGAGTCAAAAGGGTGTGCCAGTGCTTTGCGAACAACTGCAGAATCTGGAGGAAAATATTCTATTCCCAGTTTATGAAATTTATTGTCATTGATAAATACAATAAATACCTGCACCATAAAATCATCAAAATTGATGCAATGGGTTTGAAGAAGAACTGCAAGAGTAGATGCTTTTCAGAAGGGAGGGGGGAGAATCAATGACGAGAACATATGAGACATGTCCAAGCTGTAAAGGCATGGTCAATGAAAACTATGAAGATGGCGTTTGCAAACGGTGCGATGGTGCAGGAGTGACCATTGCCAGACCATTTTATATTCGCTTGATCTCCAACTATATAGAGAGCATAAAAAAACTATTCAACTCATAAACCTAGAAACGCTTTTGCCCTAGATAACAGGTTGAATTTTATACTTGGTTGGGAGGTCTTTGTGGATAGCCGTGTAGATGATCTAGTCAAAATCAGAAAAGCGAAGAAAAAAAAGCTCCTCATTGGTAAGGAGGTTATGAAAGCGGGAATGGCAGCATCTTTGGCGACTACGTTTCTCACGGGATATCGAATTTTGCGTCCTATGAAGTTCCACCCTATTGCAGCATCTGCTTTTCTTGGTTTTGCCCTGGCCCATATTTTAATGAGTGAGAATAGAGGTGGCGGAGGGAGAAGAAAAGAGCCTAGATAGGATAACCCAATCCTGCCAAATCTTAATCAAGATTCAACCAGGAGTAGCCCGAATAATATATTGCAATGGTAGGGCGTCGTTTATCGCCACATTTGGGTCAAACCCAGCAGTTTTTGCCATCTCACCAATCAAAGGGATAAATTTATTCTTGGCCGGTTCGTTAAAAATTCTTGGGAAACATTCAACTTTATTATAACCGCTCTCTAGAAATAGTCTTTGTAATGTCTCTCTCGTAAACCACCTTAAATGGGTTCTATCCAGAAGACCGCTCTCTTCGTAGCGAAAATCACCGATACTAAGACGAACCTGAAGTGACCAATGTTGTGCGTTTGGCAGACATGCGACTACAGCTCCTCTGCTGGGAATCACACCTCTAATGCTCTGCAAAACATCCCAGGGATTCTTGAGATGTTCCAGTGTGTCACCAAAAACCCAACAGTCCCTATGTTTGTGCTGAGTAAAAAAGCTGTTATCAACCGTTTCAATATCAGCAACTAATGTCTCATCACAATATCTACCTGCCATTTGAACATACTTGGAATCAACATCTACACCAAAATAGTTGCAGTTTGGGTGGAGTTTTTTGTACTCCCTGGCAAGAGCACCGGAACTACAACCAATCTCGATTAAATTAGTTGCTGTTTCTGGAATAAGCCGTAGAAGGTCTGGGTTGTGGTTTTCATGTGCCCGGGTTTGATCCATAAGGCTATCCTTGCCATTTTTCCAAATATTTTTTATATGCAACTTTCCACTCTTCAGTTCCACAAAACCCCTCGCTTTCGTGAATTGTGGAGATGGCCCAGGTTCCCATTTTTATTTTTTTCTCTTCGGCCTGACGGCAAAAATCCATATCATAAAAATGAAAATCGAATCTTTCATCAAATTGAATGTCATTGCTAATCAGGGTTGTACTACGGACTATAAGCATGATGCCGTCCAACAGTTTTACCTCCCTGCCGGGTGGACCAAATATACTCAAATTCCCAGGGGGGAACGAACTGCCGTTACCGACAATACCGCTTAAATTTTCACTTTTGTCTCTCGTAAACTTATCATCAATAAAAGCCCATGAAGGCTGTTTAAAAACTCTTCTTTGGTTGCCAGCCAGACCAACTATCTCAAAATGCTGTAGCGAGATCCGTACTTGATTTTGCCAATAGTAGTCCAGAATGTGCATATCATCGTGTAGAAAAATTAATATTGCCGGGCTGTTAACAGACTCAGCAATGGCAATATTGTACACCTCAGGCAAACCTTTTTTATTCTCCTCAAACAGCCGTATCTCAACATTGGGAATCAATGGATAATACAGTATAATTGATCTGCCTGTAGCCGTTGATTTAAAAAAATCCTCTCGACTCTTCTGTGTTGCCACCACAAGCCTTATTTTTTCCATAAAAGGCAAAACTCCTTACCCGTAGTTAAGATTATTACCCCTTAACTGATGCGGTTAATTCTATTAAACCTATATTCGGCCGTTGTTCATAGATCGCCGACTCACTCTATTTACTCTCTATTTAGTAGTGGAGCCAGATATTTCCCTGTCCAGGAGTTTGGAGTAGCCGCACACTGTTCAGGTGTGCCTTGCACTAATAACTCCCCGCCGTTACTGCCTCCTTCCGGCCCTAGGTCGACAACCCAGTCGGCGGTTTTAATCACATCCAGGTTGTGTTCAATCACCACAACGCTGTTACCGGTAGATACCAGCCGGGAGAGAACCTCCAACAACTTCCGAATATCATCAAAGTGCAGGCCGGTGGTGGGTTCATCTAAAATATAGAGGGTGCGACCGGTGGCACGTTTTGATAGCTCACGGGATATTTTCACCCGTTGTGCCTCACCACCAGATAGTGTGGTTGCCGACTGTCCCAAACGGATATAACCCAGACCCACGTCCATTAAAGTGGCAAGCTTGGTTCTTATAGCTGGGATCGGTTGAAAAAATAGCAACGCCTCTTCAACATTCATGGTTAAAATATCGGCGATGGATTTGCCTTTATAGGTAATCTCCAAGGTCTCCCGGTTATAACGGCTACCATGACAGACATCGCACTGGACAAAAACATCGGGGAGAAAGTGCATCTCAATTTTAATCAGCCCATCTCCGGCACAGGCCTCACAGCGGCCACCTTTGACATTAAAACTAAAGCGGCCAGATTTATAGCCACGGGAGCGGGCTTCAGGAACCTGGGCCAGCAACTCTCTAATCGGGGTGAAAAGGCCGGTATAGGTGGCAGGGTTGGAGCGGGGAGTACGGCCAATTGGGGATTGGTCGATATGGACCACCTTATCCAGATGCTCCAGGCCGGTAATCCTGGCATATTGACCTGCTGTTATCTGGGTATTATGGAGCCGTTGGGCTAGAGCCGGGTAAAGGGTATCCAAGACCAAGCTTGATTTTCCAGAGCCGGAAACCCCGGTTACACAGCTCATTAGACCCAGAGGCAATGTAGCTGTCACATTCAGTAAGTTATGGGTTGTAACACCATCCAAAACAATGCACCGCTCAGGGTCCATCTGCCGGCGGCTTGCCGGTAGCTCTATACTACGTTTGCCAATAAGATATTGACCGGTTATGGAGTTGGGATCGTCGCAGACATGTTTTGGTGTGCCGCAAGATACCACCTCCCCCCCGTGTTCACCAGCTCCCGGCCCCATGTCGACTAGATAGTCGGCACTCTTCATCGCCTCTTCATCATGCTCCACCACCACCACCGTATTGCCTAGATCACGGAGTCGTAACAGGGAGTCCAGTAGCCGTTGATTATCCCGTTGATGTAGCCCTATGCTAGGTTCATCTAAAATATACAGAACCCCGGTTAAACCAGAGCCGATCTGATTTGAGAGACGAATTCTTTGTCCTTCACCTCCAGATAGGGTGGTAGCGGTTCTATCCAGGGTTAGATAGTCCAACCCCACAGCCAGCAAAAATCCCAGTCTATCAGTAACCTCTTTAACAATCCGGGCGGCAATTTGCTGCTCTTTTTCAGTTAGGGACATGGAGCTGAAAAATTGCTGGGTCCGGGCTAGTGGCAAAGCTGAAAGCTGGGCAATATTGGTTTTATTGATACGAACATAAAGAGCCTCTTTGCGTAGCCTGTCACCAGAGCAGCCGGGGCAGGGGGAGGTGTTGCGATATTTTGCCAACTCTTCACGCATGATATCGGATTCAGTCTCAACATAGCGCCGCTCCAACACTTTCAAAACCCCATCCCAAGGTTTTGTACTTCTAAACCGCCGTCGTCTGGCATGATAGAACTTAATCTTCTCCCGGCCAGAGCCGTTCATTATGATATCCCTATCTGCCTTGGGTAGATCTTCCCAGGGGGTGCGAATATCTATAGCGAAGTGTTCAGCCACACAGTAGATAGCTTCACGGGCCATGGATGCAGAGGGTTTTGACCAGGGAGCGATACAGCCCTGGCGAATAGTCATAGAGGGATTGGGAACCACCAGTTCTGGACAGAAAAACTCCTTTGTGCCCAGACCATCACAGCTAGGGCAGGCTCCATAAGGGTTGTTGAATGAGAAGAGACGAGGCTCTATTTCTGGATAGGAGATTCCACACTGGGCACAGGCGTGGCGTTCTGAAAAAATCATCTCCTGACCGTTCGGTCCCAACACCTCAACTCGTGCTACACCACCTGGATTGTTTTTAATCCCCAGAGTCTTCACCAACCCTAGTGTAGTCTCCAAAGAGTCAGCCAGCCGGGATTCGATGCCCGGTTTAACAACTAAACGGTCAACCAGAGCATCGATGTTGTGTTTAGCCTGTTTATTCAGTACTGGCATTTCATCAATTTCATAGGTCTCTCCATCAACCACCGCCCTGGTAAACCCTTGGCGGTTGAGGGCAGCCAGCTCTTTGCGATACTCGCCTTTACGGCCTCTAACCAGAGGGGCAAGTATTAAAATCCGTGATTTTTCTGGCAACTCCATTACAGTGTCTACCATCTGACTAACGGTCTGGCTGGTAATGGGCTGGTCACAGCCGTGGCAGTATGGGGTTCCAACACGGGCAAAAAGAAGGCGGAGATAGTCGTGAATTTCTGTTACTGTACCAACTGTAGAGCGGGGATTTTTCGATGTGCTTTTCTGCTCGATGGCGATAGAGGGAGATAACCCATCAATGGCATCAACATCAGGCTTACCCTGTAGACTCAGAAATTGCCGGGCATAAGATGATAGAGATTCTACATAACGGCGTTGACCTTCAGCAGCCAGGGTATCAAAAGCCAGAGACGATTTACCCGAGCCTGATACTCCGGTAATAACTGTTAAAGCATTACGAGGTAGGGAGAGATCAATATTTTTCAGGTTGTGTTCCCTGGCTCCACGAATAATAATTTTCTTTTGTGACATACGTAAATACATCTCGATTTAAATGAAAAGGAATAAGGATATCATGTCCAACTACATGGCGGAACTGATTTTGAGTAATAGAGAGGTTCTCTTAATTGGTGGTGGCAGTGTGGCAAGGCGAAAGCTGACCGGACTATTGAGCTGTGGAGCCAATGTTACAATCATAGCTCCCCATTTGGACCAGGAGATCAATAAATTGGTTCAAGAAAAAAAGGCCGCATATATAAAAGATTTTTTTAAAGATGAACATATAAAGAGTGACAATAAAGATACCCTGATATTTTCCGCATCAGTTCAGTCAGAGACCAACTGTAAGATTGCGAAGGTTTGTCAGGGGAACGGGGTGAT
>JADFZU010000006.1 GCA_015232365.1 Magnetococcales bacterium
ACCGGAGGATTAATAAAGTGGCACTTTCAATCAATACAAATATCGCTTCCATGAACGCAACTCGGAAGCTGGCACTATCGACAAGCAGTTTGGGTAAAACTTTTGAGCGTCTCTCATCAGGTCTTCGTGTTAACGGGGCGAGAGATGATGCAGCAGGTCTGGCAATTGCCACCAGGATGAATGCCCAGATTCGTGGAATGAACATGGCAATTCGCAATACCAATGATGCGGTGTCGTTTGTACAGATTGCTGAAGGTGCGCTGGATGAGACTACCAATGCTCTGCAACGGATGCGTGAGCTGGCGGTGCAATCAGCCAACGGCACCATGACCACTTCAGATCGTTCGTCTCTAGATTTAGAGGTCCAGCAGTTGAAAGCTGAGATTCAAAGAATCTCAACCACCACAAAGTTTAATGGGAAATCACTGATTAATGGTGCTCAAGCTGCCGGCGTTACTTTCCAGGTTGGTGCAAATGTTACCGAGACTCTAGTTGTCAGTGTTGGCTCTGCCGGTACAGTTGCTCTTAGCGTTAGCATGACCTCTGTTACTACTACTGCTGCTGCAAGTACCGCGCTGCTAAAGGTTGATCTAGCTCTGGATTCAGTTTCGGACATTCGGGCAAACCTTGGTGCTTACCAGAACCGTTTTGAGTCATTGATGGCCAACTTGAGCAACGTTGTTGAGAACACCTCGGCAGCTCGCTCACGGATCATGGATGCTGACATAGCTAAAGAGACAGCTAACCTGACCAGAAGTGCAATTATGCAGCAGGCAAGTACAGCAATTCTGGCCCAGGCAAATCAACAGCCACAGATCGCCTTGCAACTGTTGGGATAGTAATAGTGGTGTTTTAACAAATAGTTAAGCATCATTAGGAAATATAACAATAACACTGGACATGGATAAGCCAGACAGATTGGTAAGAGGAGAGATTGCACAGTTATAGACAACGAGTAGGACAGGGTCGGTCCTGAAAAATGAACGATCCACCTCCAAACCATGGATGGTATTTTTTATTAGTTCTTAGAGAATGGATCTCTATAACACCGGAGGAGTTACAAAAATGGCACTATCAATAAACACAAATATCGCTTCCATGAACGCAACAAGGAAGCTATCACAATCAACCAGTAGTTTGGGTAAAACTTTTGAGCGCCTCTCATCAGGTCTCCGTGTTAACGGGGCAAAAGATGATGCAGCAGGTCTGGCAATTGCCACCAGGATGACAGCTCAGATTCGTGGAATGAACATGGCAATTCGTAATACCAACGATGCTGTTTCATTTGTACAGATTGCTGAAGGTGCACTGGATGAGACTACCAATGCCCTGCAACGGATACGTGAACTTGCAGTTCAATCAGCCAACGGCACCATGACCTCTTCAGACCGGGCATCCCTTGATTTAGAGGTTCAGCAGTTGATAGCTGAGATTCAAAGAATCTCAACCACCACAAAGTTTAATGGGAAATCACTGATTAATGGTGCTCAAGCTGCCGGCGTTACTTTCCAGGTTGGTGCAAATGTTACCGAGACTCTAGTTGTCAGTGTTGGCTCTGCCGGTACAGTTGCTCTTAGCGTTAGCATGACCTCTGTTACTACTACTGCTGCTGCAAGTACCGCGCTGCTAAAGGTTGATCTAGCTCTGGATTCAGTTTCGGACATTCGGGCAAACCTTGGTGCTTACCAGAACCGTTTTGAGTCATTGATGGCCAACTTGAGCAACGTTGTTGAGAACACCTCGGCAGCTCGCTCACGGATCATGGATGCTGACATAGCTAAAGAGACAGCTAACCTGACCAGAAGTGCAATTATGCAGCAGGCAAGTACAGCAATTCTGGCCCAGGCAAATCAGCAGCCACAGATCGCTTTGCAACTGTTGGGATAAGAGATGTTTTTACTTCTTAAACGATGTGTTGAATGTCTATGAATAAAAAATAATGGAGCTGGACATAGATATGTTCAGCACGTTGGATATAGGAGTCAAAAAAGACTTTTAAACGTAATTCAGGACTGGGTCGATCCTTACAAATAAACGGCCCACCTCCAAACCATGGATGGTTATTTAAAAATATTTATGGGTGAAAAAAGCTCATAACTTTGGAGAAAAAAAATGTCTCTTACAATCAATACAAATATAGCTTCTATGAATGCCACCAGGCAGCTTTCCAAGTCTACTGGTACATTAGGTAAAACCTTTGAACGCCTCTCATCCGGCCTGCGGATCAATACCGCAAAGGATGATGCTGCAGGACTGGCAATTTCGACACGGATGACTGCCCAGGTTCGCGGCATGAACATGGCGATGCGTAACGCCAACGATGCAATCTCTGTATTACAGATTGCTGAGGGGGCACTGGATGAAACCACTAATGCTCTACAGAGAATGCGTGAGCTGGCTGTGCAGTCAGCCAACGGCACCATGACCAGTTCAGACCGGTTGTCTCTTGAGTTGGAGGTGACCCAGTTGTTGTTAGAAATTGAGCGGATCTCAACTAGCACAAAGTTTAATGGAAAATCATTGATTAACGGTGCTCAAGCAGGCGGTCTGACCTTTCAGGTAGGGGCCAATGTCACTGAGACCCTGGTAGTTAGTGTTGGTTCTGCAGGTGGAATAGCCCTTAGTGTTAGCAATACAACTATTTCCACTGCTGCCACTGCTAGTGCTGCTATGACTCAGATTGATACTGCTCTGGATTCAGTTTCAGATATTCGGGCAAATCTTGGTGCTTATCAGAACCGTTTTGAGTCTCTATTGGCAAACGTTAGCAATGTTGTGGAGAACACTACAGCAGCCCGCTCCAGAATTACTGATGCGGATATTGCCGTAGAGACAGCAAGCCTGACTAAAAATGCCATTATGCAGCAAGCTAGTACTGCAATCCTGGCTCAGGCAAACCAACAGCCGCAGATCGCTTTACAACTGTTGGGTTAATGTATTTTTTTATGACGCCATCCAAATAGGAGAGGCGGAAATGAATTTTATAATGGCATAGCAGAGCAGGTGTCTGTTCAGCGTAACAATTAAAAGGAGTTGTCTAACCAAGAGAAAAACTAGTAGTCGGGCTGGGTCGACCCACATAAATGAACGACCCACCTCCAAACCATGGATGGTAATAATAATAGTTTGTAAACATATAGATGTTTATAACAACGGAGGATTAAAACAATGGCTCTATCAATAAACACAAATATTGCTTCCATGAATGCAACAAGGAAGCTATCACAATCAACAAGTAGTTTGGGCAGAACGTTTGAACGGCTCTCATCAGGTCTTCGTGTTAACGGGGCAAAAGATGATGCTGCTGGTTTGGCGATTGCTACCCGGATGAGTGCCCAGATTCGTGGTATGAATATGGCAATTCGCAACACCAATGATGCGGTGTCATTAGTGCAGATTGCTGAAGGTGCTCTGGATGAAACAACCAATGCCCTGCAACGGATGCGTGAGTTAGCGGTACAGGCAGCTAATGGTACATTGACCACAACAGATAGAGCTTCTCTTAACCTGGAAGTTAAACAGTTGCGGAGTGAGATTCAGCGGATCTCAACTACAACTAAATTTAATGGTAAATCATTGATTAATGGTGCTCAAGCCGCTGGTATTACTTTCCAGGTTGGTGCCAATGTTGCTGAGACCTTGATTGTCAGTGTTGGCTCTGCTGGTACTACGGCTCTTGGTGTTAATGCCACTGCCGTAAGTACTGCTGCTCTAGCAAGTACAGCTATGTCAACCATTGATACTGCTCTAAACTCAGTCTCTGATATCCGGGCAAATCTCGGTGCTTATCAGAACCGTTTTGAGTCTTTGATGGCTAACTTGAGCAATGTCGTTGAGAACACCTCATCGGCCCGTTCCAGAATAACCGATGCGGATATTGCCCAAGAGACAGCCAACCTGACCAGAAGTGCCATTATGCAGCAAGCTAGTACGGCAATTTTGGCCCAGGCCAACCAGCAGCCACAGATTGCTCTGCAACTGTTGGGATAAGACTGGTTATTATGTATCCCCCTAAAGTTGGGCTTTAATGTGCTTTGCCTGACAGGACATTTTTATCGAGAAATAGTGCTCTTTTGGGCAAACTATTTAAGCAATAACAAACTAAAGGGTAGGGTTGGGCCGGCCCTACAAAGTGAACGGTCCACCTCCAAGCCATGGATGGCAATAAATAATATTTATAAACATATCGATGTTTATAAAACCAGGAGGATTTACAGATGGCTCTTTCAATAAACACAAACATAGCTTCAATGAATGCAACTCGGAAATTATCGAGTTCAACCAACAGTCTGGGCAAAACATTTGAACGGCTCTCATCCGGTCTTCGGGTAAATGGTGCTCGTGATGATGCTGCCGGGTTGGCAATTGCAACCCGGATGACCGCCCAGATTCGCGGTATGAGTATGGCGGTTCGTAATACTAATGATGCGGTATCGTTAGTACAGATTGCTGAAGGTGCACTGGATGAAACCACCAATGCCCTGCAACGGATACGTGAACTTGCAGTGCAATCAGCCAACGGCAGCATGAGTAGTTCTGACCGTTCATCTCTTGATTTAGAGGTACAGCAGTTGATAGCTGAGATTCAACGAATCTCAACAACCACAAAGTTTAATGGGAAATCATTAATTAATGGTTCTCAAGCTGCTGGAGTTACTTTTCAGGTTGGTGCAAATGTAGCTGAAACACTGGTTGTTAGCGTTGGTTCTGCCGGTACAGTGGCTCTTAGCGTTAGCATGACCTCTGTTACTACTACTGCAGCAGCAAGTACTGCTCTGCTAAAGGTTGATCTAGCTCTGGATTCAGTCTCGGATATCCGGGCAAATCTCGGTGCTTATCAGAACCGCTTTGAGTCTTTGATGGCAAATTTAAGCAATGTTGTTGAGAACACTGCAGCAGCACGTTCCAGAATTACCGATGCTGATATTGCCCAAGAGACAGCCAACCTGACTAGAAGTGCTATTATGCAGCAAGCCAGCACAGCAATTTTGGCTCAGGCCAATCAACAGCCACAAATTGCTTTGCAACTATTGGGATAGGGTAACTTTTAATACTATACCAATAGGTTAGGGAATATTGATCACAGTAATTAACCGCTTAACAGGGAGCGTTGAGCACATTATAAGGAGTAATATTATGAGTTTAGGGTGGGGCCGGCCCTAAAATGATTGGCCCACCTCCAAACCACGGACGGTAATTTTAAATTTTATGGGCAAATATCTACCCATAATTTAGGAGGATTTACAGATGGGATTTTCAATTAACACAAATTTGGCATCTTTAAATGCTGTAAGGAGGCTGAATAGTTCTTCTAATGGTTTGAACAGATCGTTTGAGAGGTTATCATCAGGTCTCCGTGTAAACGGCTCCCGTGATGATGCTGCTGGTTTGGCAATATCAAACCGGTTGACAGCTCAAATTCGTGGCATGTCTATGGCAATCCGCAATACCAACGATGGTATTTCGATGGTGCAGGTTGCTGAGGGAGCATTGGATGAGACAACCAATGCCTTGCAACGTATGCGTGAATTGGCGATCCAAGCTGCTAATGGTAGCTTGGGAAGTACAGATCGGCAATCACTTGATTTAGAGGTGAAGCAGTTGGTTAGTGAGATTCAACGAATCTCAACAACTACAACGTTTAACGGGGTTCTATTGATTGATGGACACCTGAAAATTGGAACCAGTGCAACCTTTCAAGTTGGCGCCAATGTGGGCGAGACTTTAAAATTGAGTATTGGTTCAGCAGGTAAAGTAGCCCTTAGTGTTAGTAATACCAATGTTAGTACTGCAACAGCAGCTAGTCATGCTCTGACGCAGATTGATAATGGTCTGGATGCGGTCTCTGATATTCGTGCAAACCTTGGTGCATATCAAAACCGTTTTGAGTCGATTATCTCTAACTTGAGTAATGTAGTCGAAAATACTAGTTCAGCCAGATCTAGAATTATGGATGCGGATATTGCCGCTGAGACTACTAATCTAACTAAGTTTTCAATTTTGCAACAGGCTGGCGTAGCAATCCTGGCTCAGGCCAATCAGCAGCCACAGATTGCTCTACGACTATTGCAATAGAGCAGTTTCTGACGCTTGGCCAGTACGGCCAAGCGTCAAGTCCCACTATTTTTTATTGGAGCATTACTCCAATTTAGAAGGAAGGTGTCATGGATAACATGAATGAAGTGTCATTGAGTAGTGAGGTAAAAGGAGTTGAAGTGGAGCTTGTTTCTGATAGCCAGAGCATCTCCAACCCAGCTCTGCTTGCTGGCAAAAAACTATTTAATACTAATGCTTCTAAGCCTAAGGTAGCTCTGGAGAGTTCCTGCACAACAGATTTAAAAGGCCTGGCTGAGGATATTACTCAGTCACTATCAGGATTTAAATCTCTACGGCTTAGTATGGATCGGGAGATGAAGCAGGTGGTTGTTAGTGTTGTTGACCAAAAGACCGACAATGTAGTCCGGCAGATTCCCGGTGATCGGATGATGGATTTGGTTAAACAGATGAGAGATTTAGAAGGACTTCTCATCAAAGCAACCGCTTAACCCTAGAAACGGCGGTTGGGAGTGCGTACATGGTTCAATCTATTGATTTTCCCTGAAATGCTGGGTGAATCACTAGGTTGTGCCAAGTGCGTGCTTCTCACTGCCGTTTTTTATCTCTATTAGCAATTATTTTTCTTGTCTCTTCAACCCGCCTGTCTCCAGGTAGTATGGATTCTGCTCTATTCAGAAATACTCTGGCCTTTTTATTTGGGCTCCATGTTGCCAACTTCAGATAACGTTTGAATACATCTTCTAGTAAAATTTGCACTATGGGATTGTAGGGGTCGATAGACTCTATGGTTCTGATCTTCTCCAGGGCGTTGTCGCCACGGGGGTTGGATAGCCTGGCTGCTTGGATATTATCTCTGGCCTGGGCTACTAGCAGTTCTATCTTCTTAGCTTGAGAGTCTTTGATTCTACTGGGCTTAGGTAAGGATCTGTCTGAATCTGGCTGCTCAACCATCTCAACAGGCTTTTTGCCGGCCTCCTCTTCTATTGGAACACTATCGCTGGTTGCAGGTATTAGTTGTGGCACTTTTGTAATAGTTTTCTCGACAATAACAGCAACATGGGCAGCGTCAATATCTACAGGCAGATATGGTTGCTCTGCAATAATCTGATTTTTAGCAATAGTTGCGAGATCTTGAGGGGCAGGCAGGGTGAGTTGCTGGGGTGGATTTGGCTCATTTTTGATAATTTTCAGATCTGCTGCTTTAATCTCAACAGGGTTTTTTTGTGCAGCGACCTGCTCTGCTGCTATCTTTTTGTTTTCTTCCGGCTTTCTATAGTCACCACACTGGCGAATTGGTTCAGTTGGCAGCGACTTGTTGGTTTTAGATAAGATGCCTTTCTGCTCTGTCCCAGATATAGCTCTTGCTAATTGGGATGTGGTTTTATATCTGTTCTCTTCTTCACTATTTGAGTTTATGAGGTATCCCAACAACCCGGATAAAATGGCAGTACCAATAAACGAGATGGCTATTATTCCGGCTTGATACTCAAGGAGTTTATCTGATGATTTAACATTGAGTGCCGGGTTTATTGTTGATTTATGGGGTGCTAGTTGTGTAGTTGCAGCAACCGGCTCCGGCTGTTCTGGGTTGGCAAATTTATTTAAATTGCCTATAGAAGAGGTAACAGAGTAGAGGTGGGGAAGGATGCCTCTTTTATTAAACAGTAGTAACTGCTTGTCAGATATATTGTTTAACAGTTGTGGGTCGAGAACAAAATACTCATCAAGAATGATCTTGCCATACTCTTCTGTATTGCTGACCAGGTTTTTGTTTTTTAACAGACTGGCTTTAATTAGCAGCTCTATTAATTGATCGGTCTTCTTCTGATCTTTTTTGATGTCTGCAAAGCGGTTGATTATTTTGTTTAGGGTAGGGGATGGGACCCCGTCTTCAGTAAATAGTGGCGTACCATTTTTGGTCGCAAATTGTGGAGCGTCAGGATCTATCAGGAGTTTCTGCTCGCCACTCTCAGTTTTTGGACCTGGATAAAAAGGGTAGATAGCCACAGATGCAGGAATATAGTCGCCATGGTTCCAGCGACAGCTATCCTGGTCTATAAACTGGTTGGTTCCGCTCTCTCCATTGTCAAGCATGGCGACTGCAACTATCTGCCCATCTTTTTTCGGTTGAAAAAATAGTATGGGATAGGAGTGGCTAGCTTGAACGAACTCCGAATATAACAGAGTGGTTTTAGTCAGGTTGATGGCGTGGGGGTATATGGGGAGTGGAGAAAAAGTTAGCTTTTTGTGCTGTACAGGATCTAAGACGACTAAAGACTGTTTCATTTTTCTCTATGCCACCCTGGTCGCTGTGAGCCAACTTGGTCAGAAAAATTTTAATATGCTATAGAACGGTGGATAGTAAGTTATAGTGCTAAAAAAAGCCATTAAAAACAATTTTCATAAGATAGTATTGGTAGCAATCTCTCTATCGTTTAGGGCTCTTTACCAATACCCAACGCCACTTATTGTCACTCTCAAAGTGAACTATAGATTTGTAGTATTTTAGTAGAATCAAAATAACATCCTCAACATTCTCCCAATGGACGGCAGAAAAGCCGTCAGGGGATGGCGAGCAATCAAAGTCGTACAGTGCGTAACCATCTGTTTTGACAACCCTAGCATGCTCTTTGAAGAAATCATCAAGGTTTAAGGCATGATCTGCAGCATTGGAGTAGACCAGATCAACGGAGTTATCAGCTTCACTTAAATGCATAAAATCGCCAGGACGAACCCATGGATTATCGGGGCCGGGGTTGAGATCCAGACCATAGGCGTTGTGGTAGCCAATATCCTGCAGCACCTCCACCTCTGTCCCCTGACGTGCCCCCAGGCAGATAATAGTAGCCTGGGTAGGTAGTAGACGGCTAAGATGCCGGAAACGTCTATAGAATTGAAGCCTGTAAATTCTGACGACCTCTTTGCTAAAACCACCTTTTATGGCAAGCATTTCATCCAATTTTTGTTGCTGGTGAACCACATACTCTTGATAGTCTTGATAATCCCGGTGTTTTATCTTGCTCTGTTTACTATTGTCCCACCCAGAGTCACCAGAATGTTTGTGGCGAACAGCGTGTTTATCTGTCGCAAAGTTATACGAACTTTTTTCTTGTCTGTTGAGCAGGGCATAATAGCCCCTATTCCACGGCCAGAGGCGATTTAAGATGTTTTTGCCAAAAAATTTCAGCCGACGTTTTAAAAAAAAGTCGATAGCTATTCTTAGTGACCAATAGTGCGATTTAATCTGTTTGAGCATTTTCTCTCCACATTTAACCTTGATACGGCGGATAGTACCACAACTAACGTATAAGTTAACAGCCAGAGGGGCTTGATTTGTTTCTGGATGCTATGGAAATCCGGCGGCTTTGTCCTTGACTTTTATAGAGAAGAGCATCAGATTTGAAGGACATTTACCACAGTTAAAAAAGGCAGAAATCATGCACGGTAAGCAGGTTTTAATCTCCGGTGGTGCCGGATTTGTTGGTACTCATCTTAGCCGCCGTCTTCTGGAGATGGGCCATGATGTTATCTGTGTAGATAATTTTTTTACCGGGACCAAAGATAATATTATTGAGTTTCTGGATAATCCCCACTTTGAGGTGATTCGTCACGATATCACCTTTCCCCTCTACGTTGAGGTGGGGCAGATATATAACCTCGCATGTCCAGCATCGCCTATTCACTACCAACACGACCCGGTACAGACCACCAAGACCAGTGTTCATGGTGCAATCAATATGCTGGGGCTGGCTAAACGGGTGGGAGCGAGAATACTCCAAGCCTCTACCAGCGAGGTTTATGGCGACCCTTCAATCCACCCGCAAACCGAGGATTATTGGGGCAACGTCAACCCAATCGGCCCCCGCTCCTGTTATGATGAGGGTAAACGTTGTGCGGAGACTCTATTTTTTGACTATCATCGCCAGCACAAGCTGGATATTAAAGTTGCCCGGCTTTTTAACACCTATGGGCCAAATATGCATCCACAAGATGGCCGGGTGGTCTCTAATTTTATTATGCAGGCTTTGCAAAACAGGCCAATCACTCTGTACGGTGATGGAGAGCAGACCCGTTCTTTCTGTTATATTGATGATCTAATTACGGCCCTTGTCTCTTTAATGGAGTCGGATAACTCCATTACCGGTCCCATTAACCTTGGCAACCCCATTGAGTTTACCATTCGGCAACTAGCGGAGAATGTTATCCGTTTAACCGGTTCCAAATCCAAGTTAATCAACGAACCCCTACCAATAGATGATCCCAAACAGCGGCAGCCAAATATAGATATGGCTCGAAAAGTGTTAGGGTGGGAGCCAACGATTCAGTTAGAGGAGGGGCTTATCAAAACCATCGCCTATTTTGATGGACTGCTTAAATCCGGCAAAATTTCTTCAGATTAACCGCAAGATAAATTGCAGCCAAAGAGAACCGATGACCTATAATAACGAAAAGCTCCCCATCAGTGTGGTGATTATCACCCTGAATGAGTCAGGCTCCCTTGGTGATTGTCTTGCCAGTGTGGACTTTGCTGAGGATATTGTCGTTGTTGACTCCGGCAGCACGGATGATACCGTTGCTATTGCCGAGAAGGCAGGGGCCAGGGTTTTTTACAAAGAGTGGCTCGGTTTTGGTCAGCAAAAAAACTACGGGGTAGAGAGAGCAAAATTTGATTGGGTCTTCTGTATTGATGCCGACGAGCGGGTTGATGGGGAGTTGCAACAGAGTATTCGTCAGGTGGTGGCCAACCAAAAACTGCAATTAGAGCTGGATTCAGAAGTTAAAAGCACGCCCCTGACACAACCGGTTTTTAACGGTTACCGTATGGCGAGAAGGAACTATTTTTTAGGTCGGGGGCTGAAACACGGCTTTGGATATCCTGATCTTAAAGTCCGTTTTATAGACCGGCGACATGGACGCTGGACTGAGCCTGCGGTACATGAATATATCGCGGTAGATGGCCCAGTAGGCCATCTTCAAGGCGACCTGCTCCATTACTCTGGTGAGAGTATTCAACAGTTTTTAGAGAAGAACAACCGCTACACCACCCTGCAAGCCAGTACATTGATCGCAAAATCCACAAGCTGGCCCCGGCTGCGCATTGTAGTTAATCCAATACTCTGTTTTATAAAAGGTTATTTTCTAAAAAGAGCATTTCTCGATGGTATTCCCGGCTTGGTACATACCGTTTGCCACTGTTTTACTACCTTTGCAAAATATGTAAAGCTCTATGAGCATCTCCAAAAAGAGAAAAACCCCTCAAAATAGTCATGGGATGGGATTTGTCCGAACTATTCGGGTAGTTTTTAACCTAAATTCGGCAATTAGGCACGTATTGATGGCATAACCTGTTAGTTTGTCAGGTGAATCAGGAAAAATCGAAGTCAGCTTGTTGGTGATGAGACTTTTTATGATTTGCCAAGTTAATCAAGATGTTGTGCTAGTGCTTTACGAACAACTGCCGATTCTAGGTTTAAGTAGAAAAAATCATCTTCCTAGTAGAGAGTTGTAAAGGTCAAGCAGTTTACTGCTCATCGCTTTCAACGTGAGGGGCTGAACAGTTTTTCTGCCTTTCCGTCCCATTTTTTTACGCAGTTCCGGGTCAAAAAGTTTTTTCATGTTTGCTACCAATAGATCACAGTCCATGGCATCCCCGAGCAGACCGTTATTACCATGTTCAATCAGATCAATAGCCCCACACTTCAGGCTGGTGATTACCGGCAGTCCAACCGACATGGCCTCTAAAACAACATTGGGAAATGGGTCGTAGAGTGTGGGGAGAACAAAAACGTCGGCAGCTCCATAATAGGGGATTACATCTTTTATGCCGCCGGTAAATTGGACCCGGTTTCCCAGCCCTAGCCGTTGGGCCTGCTGCTGCATTTCTGTCTGGTTTTTATCCTTTCCAACGACAATCAAGGAACAGTTGTCGGGCAGGTGGGCCATCGCCTCTAGTAAAACAGGCACACCTTTGCGTTGAAAGCCGGAACCAACAAAAAGATAGAGAATACTATCTTCTGGAATAGCCAGCTTCTGCCGAAGCTCTTTACGGTGTTTTTTACAGATATCAGGGCTGAATTTATCTTTATCAACACCACTATAAATAACATGGAGTTTGTTGGCTGAAATATTGTAGTAACTTAAAATTTCATCCTTTACCATCTGGGAGTTACAGATCACTCCGCTTAACATGGCACTCTCAAACATCCGCCTCTCTTGGGCAACAGTAAATCTATGATAAGGGCTTAAAGATGTCAGTAGCCGGTTTAGATCGCTTTTGCTCCGGCCCCGTTGCCGTAACCACTCTGCATGGACTCCATCGCCTGCCCGGTAGAGGTCGCAACCTTCAACTCTTTCATGGGATTGGACTAAATCAAAAGATCTGTTGGTGAGCTGGTCACGGACGCTGTTGGCAAAGCTCCAGTCTCGCCACAAACGGCCTAAATATGCTGGAGCACAGCGAATCTCTTCATAACCATCCGACTCTGTCCCTTGCCAATCCCTGGTTAATACCGAGATCTTTACGCCGTCAGCCTGTAGTGCACTCATAGCTCGGGACAGAAACCTTTCACTTCCGCCAAAAGGGGTGTATTTCTGTCGTATAAGTGCTAGAGAGAGGGGGTTTGCCGGGTTTTTATCTTTGTCACTTTTAGGTTTGCTATAATCTTGTGGCATGGTTTTTAGCGTTCTCTAAAAGTTGAAGTTTTTTTATCTGTAAATTTTCTGATGATTATATAAGATCCCAACTATAATCTCCATAATTAATGAGTTTTCCAGGCAAAACCATTTCCAGACTGCCATCACTATTTGTCAGTACAGTGAATCTTCTCTGAGCTATTGACAGTAATAATTTTAATAAGCCATTGTAATTTTGGCATAATTATGGCTTAGAATATATTGGGCTATTGAGCTATTGCAAAAAGTGCAATAGCCTGGAGGAGTATTATAATAAATAGATCATCTCTATGCTTTTGCAACCGTTCATTGTAGAAAAAAGTTCTAATATTCGTATTGAAAGATGGTAAAATTAAGGAATTTATAAAATGGATATACCCAAAGCAGAACTGCTAACATTTCTAAAAAGAATTCCAGGATTTCAAGAGCTTTCAAAAGAGTATTTAGAAGAGAAGATTGTTCCAAATATTGGAGTTAGAACTTTTACCCAGGGGCAAATAATCTACGAGCAGGGTGACAGGCCCAAGGAACTGTTTATCATCTTTAAAGGACTTTGTCTTAGCAAGCCCAAAACAGAAGCTAGAGGTGGTGATCAGGTTTTTCTTGAAAAACTTCGTATTTTAGGAGATATGGACCTCCTTTCCCGGCAAGTTATGAGTACAACAGTCTCTTCGGTCTCCTCGACCACATGCCTAACCCTTGATATTGCCATTTTCAATAAGACCATGCTGCAAGATTGGCGGTTTAAGAAGGCTCTTATGATCCAAGCCTCAACCCAGAGCATCTATGCTCTTACCAAGGCTGAGATTGGCCAGTTCCAGAAATCTGGTAAATTTAACTTTGATATTAAAAAGGTCTATGAGCAGTATAAAAAGCTCTCTTTAGCGACAAAAAATATACGATCTTTTTTCAGCGACAATCAAAATGCTGACGATATACAGTGGGGTGTTGAAAATCTGATTACCGGGTTATTGGACTATGGCGAGAGCTCTTTAGGAGGTTCCAAGAATTTCAGCACAGATATTCTCAAATTTAGAGGCAATATAGCAGGGCTTACCAGACAAAGTGAGAAGTACGATCTGTTGGTTGAGGTGCAACAACTTGTCGGAGAAATGCTGCTTCAGACTATTCTGGCAGATATGGGCAGCTTAGGTGAATATTTAGAAGGAAAAGATGCCGCTGCGAAGGTTGAGAGTGAAAAGCCGCTAACAGCCAAACCTAAGAATGTAGAGTCAGAAGTTGTTGCTCCGATTGCCAGAGAACCAGAGAGAGTTGCTCCTGTTGCCAAAGAGCCAGAGGTTGTTGCTCCTGTTGCCAAAGAGCCAGAGGTTGTTGCTCCTGTTGTAAGTGAGCCGGCTCCAGTTGAGCCAGAAGCTCTACAGCCTGTAGAAGATTCTATGGAAATTTTCGAGCCGGTGGCTGATGTTCCAAACCTTATGGAGTTGGAGGGTGACGACACCAGGGTAGAAGAACAGCCTGATAGTGATGATGATTGGGGGTGGGACAAAGACTCTTCACAAGAGCAGGAATCTGCAGCAGAAGATACAAAAAAAGCAGAAGATGTAGAAGAAGATATGAAACCATACTCCGAACAGTATGAGAACGAGCCTGAGGTGAGCTGGAAGGTAAAGGGGGTTGTCGCAGCATTGGTGATAGGCTTTTTCCTCTGGCTATTTATTCCTCCAAGTACAGAGGAAGTTTCCCCTAAAGCCGAAGTTCCTATTGCTAACAGTCAGAAAAAAGTGGTTAAAAAACAGCCGGAGAAGAGTCCTGTCGCTGAAAAAGAACCGGCTGTTGTGGTCTCAAAAAGCGTAGATAAAGTTGTTGTTGCCAAAGCAAAAACTATAATACCTACCAAAAAGGAGCCTGTTGCGGTCAAACCTCAACCGATAGAGCAGAGTGCTCCAGCTAAAAAGTTGCTTACAGCCTCCAACATGGTATCAGTACCCATGAACATAGATGCTGAGGGGATTCCCAGATCTCCAGACAAAAAATATAAAGTAGGTTTTTATGTCGCAATGGGCTGTTTTTCCAACAGGACTTTTGCCGTGGGACAGGTTAAACGGGTTATGAAAATGAATATACCAGTCTACATGCAGAGCTTCCGTGGGAATACGTTGCACTGTATATCCAGTGGGCCATATCCAACTAGAGCTGAAGCTTCTGAGATGGCAGAACTGTCTCGTAAAAAAGCTGGTGTAGAGAGTACTCTGGTTAAGGCATATAAATAAAAGCAGGCTAGCTGATAATCAACTTGCCGCCAACAATAAGCAGAAAATATCCGAAACTTTTTCTGAGTATTATTGGCGGTAGGGTATGGGCTAACCTTACCCCTATTGGGGTTGTTATTAGTGTGCCGATAATGATACCAAAAAATGCCTCCGGTACTATATAGCCCCAGTTCCCAGCGGGTAGAAACCCACTATTCCACCCAGCTTGAACAAACCCTGTCGCACCAGATATAGCTAGAAAAATGCCAATTGCAGAGGAGCTTCCAACAGCACTACGGATCGGTATCCCGGAGATCAAGTTCAATGCCGGGACCGATAGTGTCCCACCACCAATACCAAAAAGGCTGCTGATTGTCCCGATTATGCCGCCAACCAATATAGATGGCAGTCGGCGTAGCCGAACTGCCTGGGTCTCCCCTTGAGGCTTATTGCTGCTCAAGATCATTTTTGTGCCGATAACTATTTCAAAAATACCAAATAAAATCTGCAACAAAGCCCCCTCCAGACGGACCGCCAACTGGGCTCCCAACCATGCTCCACATAGAACTCCTGGAGTATAATAGACAACGGCACGCCAGTTGACGCTCTGGCGACTGTGCTGTTTAAATGTCGCCATTAAATTGGTTATTATAATGGTCGCAAGGGAGGTTCCTACCGCCATCTGCATAATGTATGCGGGAGGCAGGCCGGCATGATGGAGAAGAATTAATAGGGCAGGGACAATTATGATGCCACCACCGACACCAAATAGACCGGCTATTATTCCAGCAGCAAGACCGGTTGCTATTGAGCTGTATAGAAGGATAGAGGCCATTTATCTTTGCTGTTTAAGTTTAGCTGCCAATGCTGGTTACTATGTAATCTGGCCTGATTGCTAACTCCATGCACTGAGCTTCTATGGTTTCAGGCTCTTTTCCGTGGATTCCGGATAGGGTCAGGCAGGTGGTAAAGCCCATGGCTGCTCCTCCGAGAATATCGGTGGTCAAAGAGTCTCCAACCATCAGGACTTCTTTAGGGTCAACTCCAGAAAAGCCTTTTAGAGCAAGTTCGTAAACCGAAGAAAACGGCTTGCCTATACCCTCTATTGGGCAGAAGTAGTTATCTGCAAGCTCCTGTGCCGTAAAACCAGCAACAACAACCTGCTCGCCACTACTGTCTTGTACCACAATATCGGGGTTGGCTAATAGTAGTGGTAACGGCCCTTTTTTCAACCAACTCTCCACCACCTGCTCCTGTTCCCTGCCATAATAGTCCCGGTTACTACAGATTAGTATGTAGGCTGGAGTGCCAGCTTTAAGCATTGAAGAGCCTGGAGGGTTTAGTAAAAGCCGCTCAGGCTCAGCACAATAGCTGCTAGCACTATCCGGGGTTCCAATCAACAGATAGGGCTGGTCTTGGTATGGAGAGTTCTTTAGATATGGTTTAACTGCCATACCAGATGTTATTATCTCCTTTGCATCCAGTAAAAACCCTAACCTACGTAGTTTCTCCAAGACCATCTCAGGTTTTTCTGAGGCGTTGTTTGAGACTATTAACAGATCTATACCTTTTTGCCGACAACGATTGACTGCAGCAACTGCTCCTGGAACTGCTGCCGAACCACGATTTAATACCCCATAAGCATCAAATATAATCAGCTCAAACCTATCAACAAGCTTAGAAAAATCTATCCGCTCCATAGAGCCGGAGGTTAAAACTTTCCCAAGCTTACCATTTAAACTACAGAGTTTTTGGCGATATTGCTCGACACTTTTTATTAGCTGGCTGCTGTGGGTAATTGTTGGTTTTTCATGCATTTAAAGTCGGTTTCACCTGTTAATTTAAAGGGTAGAGGGCAAAAAAAGCCTGATCAAAATTCTTGAATAAAAATTTGTTTATTAATCAATTATTAAGTGATAAAACTATGAATAACAAAAAATCCATGTATACTTAGATCAAATTTTTTTTTAGTATGTAAAGTAATTTTAGCTCTTTATGGTGTTGTAAATCTAGTTTACCGGGATAATTTTTTATAATCATCCAAGAGTAGGCTTTCATCGGGGTGAAAAGCTCTTAATTGTAAGATCTGGTTCATCCTCTTCTTATCTAGTCAGGTGCTGTTATGAGTTTTTCCGATACCCGTTTAAGAGTTTTCCACGCTGTTGCCAAACATCTCTCTTTTACCAGGGCTGCTGAAGAGTTGTACTTAACACAGCCAGCGGTAACATTTCAAATTCGCCAACTAGAAGAGCATTTTGATACCCGCCTTTTTGACCGGCACCATAACCGGATCACCATGACTGAAGCCGGGTTGACGGTTTTTACCTATACCGAGCGTATTTTAGAGTTATATCGTGAGACTGACAAGGCGATTAACGAAATGACCGGTATGACCCGTGGTATGGTCAAACTTGGAGCATCTACTACCATTGGTGAGTATATCCTGCCGACAATTTTAAGTAGCTACCATGAGCTGTTTCCTAAAGTCAGGGTGCGGATGACGGTTGACAATACCCGGCTGATTGTCCGTAAACTAGAGGATGCCACCATTGATATCGGTATTGTCGAAGGGCCGGTACAGAATAAAAATATCAATGTTATTCCCTGTCTTGAGGATGAGTTGATTGTTATTCTTCCACCCGGCCACCCACTTGCCAAATTTAAAGAGATACCCATATCCAAACTAAAAGCTTATCCGTTTGTCTCTCGTGATGAGGGATCTGGTACTCGTGAAGTAATTGTTGAGCATTTTAAAAAAGCCAATATCAACTATAACGATCTAGACATGGTTTTGGAGTTGGGTACTACGGAGTCGGTCAAAGCTGCGGTTGAGGGTAATGTTGGCTTTAGCGTTGTCTCAAGTGTCTCCATAAACAAGGAACTGCGGCTGAAAAGTCTGACTGCTCACCGCATCAAGGGGGTCTCTATGAGGCGGATGTTGAATTTTGTCTACCCCAAGCAGAAATTCCGCTCAAAAGCGGTGGAAGAGATGCTGAATTTTGCTAAAAGCAGGTGTAGCACAATAAAGGTAGATATCTAGCCTAACTTGACCACATTGATTTGCCGGACTTTTGCGTTAAAATTTCCAGAAATTCTAGGTGGCTTCTCTCATCATCACTGCTGATGGGCCACTCTCGCTTTGGAAACTCCAGTGGTTGTAGAGTTTTGGCATCTGAAGTGGCATCTACGCTCTTGTTATCATTTGCTCCTGCCATGGTTTCAGATGCAGGTTCCAGATCAAAATCCAGATTAAATTGACTGCCACCCATCAACTCAATATAGACTTCAGCTAACAGCTCCGAGTCGAGGAGTGCACCGTGGAAGGTCCGGTTGGAGTTGTCGATCTTGAATCGGCGACATAGAGCATCAAGGCTGGCTGGAGAGCCGGGAAATTTTTTTCTGGCCATGGAGAGGGTATCTATGGCCTGGCTTGCTGGTAGAGTTGGCAAACCCTCCCTTGCTAGCTCCATATTTAAAAAGCCCATATCAAAACTGGCGTTATGGATCACCAGCTTATCCCCCTTGATAAACTCTATAAACTCTTTGCCTATATCAGCAAAACGGGGAGCACTGGCTACCTGTTCATTGGTAATGCCGTGGACTTTTGTCGCCTCACGGGGGATATCCCGGTCCGGGTTTAAGTACCACTGGCGTTGGTCGCCTTTGCGATAGTTAACCAGCTCAATACAGCCAATCTCGACGATACGATGTCCATCACCGGGGGAGATTCCTGTCGTCTCTGTATCTAGTATTACTACCCGTTCCATATCCGTTCGCTATTTGCACTTGGCAAAAAATGATTCAAACTCTTCCTCTTTGAATACTGGATCAACAGAGCCGTTCCAACTGCTGTGATAGGCTTTAAGCAGTCGGTCGGCTGGTGATATACCGCTTTTGGCGGTTTCAAACAGGCTTTTTAGATAGATGGTCTCGTTGCAGCCCTCACCATTACGGCAATCATGGGCAGCTAAACCAGCTTGGGACCATTTTAAAACCTCCAAGGTTAAATCTTGTAGAGTTTTGCCACCTGGTATTTTGGTTCTAAGCCCCAATCTTGGAACATCTTTGATAATTTCAGCCCGCTCTGCAATTGACCAGTCGGAGACCAACTCCCATGATGCCTGACGGCTATCAGAGTCATAGAGCAGCCCTTTCCATAGGGCCGGCAGAGAGCAGATAGAGTGGGAGTTTCCAGCATCTGCTCCACGAGCCTCCAAATACTGTTTTAAGCGTACATCTGGGAAGAGGGTTGATAGGTGGATCTCCCAGTCGGAAATGGTGGGGAACAGTCCAGGCTGATCTGGCAAACAGCCTGCCATGAACTCTCGAAAAGTAGCTCCTTCACCATCTTTATATTGACCATTTTGATAACGAAACAGCATGGGGACATCCAAGGCATAATCCACATATCGCTCAAAACCAAAAGAGTCCTCAAAGACAAACGGCAGCAAACCACAGCGGTCTGGGTCGGTATAACGCCAGATTTCAGCACGAAATGACTGGAAACCATTGGGTTTGCCGTCAATAAATGGGGAGTTGGCAAAGAGGGCAGTAGCCATTGGTTGCAGGGCCATAAGCAGACGGAACTTTTCCGCCATATCCTTTTCACTGGAAAAATCAAGGTTGGCTTGAACTGTGGAAGTCCGTGCCATCATATCCAGGCTGTAACGGCCTTTAGCAGGAAGATAGCGACGCATGACATTGTAGCGGCCTTTGGGCATCCAGGGGATTTTATCAAATTCCCATTTTGGTTGGGCACCAATTCCCAGGAAGGTTATGTTTAGCTGTTTACAGACGTGGCCTAGCTGGTCTAGATGTTGGTTGATTTCGTTTTGGGTTTGATGAATGGTCTCCAGTGGTGCACCGGAAAGCTCTAGTTGTCCTCCAGGCTCCAGGGTAACTCCAGCCAGCCCTTTTTTAAGGGCTATAACTTCGCCGTTCTCTTCAACAGGCTGCCAGGCAAAAGCCTCGGCCATACCTAGCAGAACTTTTTTGACTCCAAACTCACCAGCATAGGGTATAGGGGTAAGATCAGAGCGGCAAAAACCAAACTTTTCATGTTCGGTTCCCACACGCCAATCTTTTTTTGGTTTGCAGCCAGCTTCTATCCATGCGACAAGATCATCTCGAGATATGGTTTGGCTATTTTTGGAGTCAGGTTTATTGGGGTTCATGGGCCATTTGTTTATATGTACAATTAAAGTTCCGCTTAAACTTAGAAACGGCATTTGGTGGTGTATGCTGATAACTACCGTTTCCGGGTTATATTAGCAGGTGGCGAATTATAATTGATCGTTACGATAAATGAAAGAGACTTCACACTTTGATTGCTTTTATGCTAATATTTGCGGTCGGTTCGTCGGGTTATGGCTGAAGTATAATATCTGTAATTTATAAAATATCCAGAGATAGCAAGGAACAGTTTGTGGACAAGAGCGGATATCAGTATATCAAGCAGATGTTCTACCATCTTTTGGAGGAGCCTGATAGTCCGGCTCGGCCAAAGTTCAACCTTGCTATGATGGTTGTGGTGATTGCCTCTATTTCCGCTATGGTTTTAGAGGTTGATCCAAGCCTGACACAGGAAGAGATTAGATTTTTTGCCGATCTTGAAGATATTTTCATCTCCATTTTTATTACCGAATACCTTTTGCGGATCTGGGTCTGTTCAGATATGGGAGAGAGTTACTCTCTTGCTTTTTCCAGCTATAATCGTCGAAACCACCTTCCCAATAAATTTCGGGCCATACTTTATGCAACCGGCAAGGCGTTAAGGCCAAAACTTGTCTGGATGTCCCAGCCCCTGGCTGTAGTGGATCTTCTGGCTATATTGCCGGTTTTTAGAATTTTTCGGTTGTTTAGGGTGCTGCGGGTTTTGCGGGTTCTTAAACTATTCCGTTACTCAAGGCGGTTATCGTTTTTTGGCAGCATAGTAAAGGAGAGATCTTACGAGATTTTTTCTCTGATTACCGTGGCATTTGTTGTATGGGGGATGGTTGCAGTAGCGTTTTTTGTTGTTGAACGAGGAGTAAATCCAAAAATAACGACTATTTGGGAGTCTGTATACTGGGCTATAATAACTATTACCACTGTAGGGTATGGTGATATTACTCCGGCGACTCCTACCGGCCAGACCATTGCTGTAATAGGCACTCTTTTTGGTATGTGGGTAGTGGTCTTTATGACCTCTATTGTCGTGTCCGCACTTACTGAGCGTCTTGTTAGTCTAACGGAGATTCGCATGGAAAGTCAGATTGATCGTTTTCAAAATCATGTCATTGTTGTTGGTCTCAACTCTTTGGGTCGGGCGGTATGTCGAACTTTAGAAGAGGGTAAAAAGCCTTTCGTCGGTATTGATGTTAACGATAAGCTTGTAGAGCTTGCCAGAAAAAATGGGTGGGTTGCTCTTCAGGGGGATGTGACTGAAGACAAAGATTTATGGATTCGTGCTGGGGTTCGACGGGCTCAAGGGGTTATCAGTAGTGTAGAGACCGAGGTGGATAGTGTCTATATCATTCTTTTGGTTCGGGATATTGTGCCAGACTGTTTTATAGTTGCCTGTGGTGCAACAAGAGCTTCAGAGCCAAGGTTGCGCAGGGTTGGGGCCGACCGGGTTGTTGCACCAGCACAGATTGGTGGAGCTCAGATGGCTAATATTGTCCTCAGGCCATCAGCCACGGAATTTTTTGATATGGCCTTCAGGTCAGATAGTGATGAGGTTGAGATGCAGGAGATGCATATTCCGGCACAATCACAGCTAGACGGCTCCAAACTTGGAGAACTGTATGGTCACTCTGAATTTGACGATGTAATTGTTGTTGGTTATATAGCTAAGGATTCCAAGGATATCCGTTTTAACCCAAAAGGAGATGTGCAGTTAAATGCCGGTGATGTTTTGATCTGTTTTGGTCAGCTAGATGATCTAGCCCGTTTTGAAAATGCACTGAAATAGTGGAATAGCGTATATTAATAGTAGCACAGTGGAGTGAGCCTTTCTGCCGGGTTTGGGGAGTGCTCAAGATCATATTTTAATAGTTAAATCTGTTTCTTTGTAGTCATAGGGGCGCAGGTGGGCTTGCCTCCCTGCCGGATTTGGGCAGGGCCCAAGGTTTTGCTTTTAATTAAAGTCGATTGAGTAGTAAGCCATAAGAAGATTTTAGCTTTTAAAGCGACTAAAAAAATCAGAGAAAATAGGTTCCAATTCCTTGGTCGGTAAACACCTCTAGCAGTAGGGCGTGTTCGATACGGCCATCAATAATATGGGCAGAGTTTACGCCACTTGCACGTGCATTAATACAGGTCTGCACCTTGGGGATCATTCCGCCAGCAATGGTTCCATTGCTAATTAATTCGCCAACCTCTTCTGAAGAAATCTTACTGATTAAACGGCCGTTTTTGTGTTTAACCCCTAGAACATCGGTGAGAAGAATCAACTTTTCAGCATTAAGGGCCATGGCAATATGTCCTGCAACTGAGTCGGCGTTGATATTATAGGTCTCACCATTTTCGCCGACTCCTACTGGGGCTATCACCGGAATAATGTCTGTTTGCTTAAACAGGCCTAAAAGCTGAGTGTTTATACGCTCTACATCGCCAACCCAACCCAGATCAATAATTTCAGGAGTTTTCATGTCAGGTGAATTGCGAGTGTGTTTACGTTTTTTTGCAATGATAGTCCTGCCATCCTTGCCTGACATACCTGCTGCTTGACCGCCATTAAGGTTGATCAGGTTGACAATATCTTTGTTGACCTTACCGGCCAAGACCATCTCGACAACATTGACCGTCTCCTGGTCAGTAACCCTTAAACCATCAATGAAAAGTGGTTTAAGCCCCATCTGCTCCATGATTTTGCCAATTTGCGGCCCGCCGCCGTGAACCACAACAGGATTGATTCCAACTTGACGCAAGAGAATAATATTCTGGGCAAAAGCTGTTTTTAGAGCTTCGTCGACCATGGCGTTGCCACCATATTTGATTACGAAGGTTTTCCCCTCAAAACGGCGCATATAAGGGAGTGCTTCAATTAGTATGCGAGCTTTTTCTACCCGGTTATTGATGGTCATAACACTTTTCCAGAATTCTGTTCTGCTAATTTATGTGGAGTATAATTTGTTTTTTATGTAACGCTAGATTTGGCAGTTGTTCCTGCTTAACAGGCACAACCAGTTGATGCACCAATCATGCTTTAGCAAAATCTTGTCAGTAACAATATGCAGCGATTTCATCATGGGCAAATGGCCTTAGCCCGGTTGTGCGAAGAGTACCCATTATGTGGGCTGTAACGCCATTCCAGGCAAAATTCGCACAACATCCAGACTGGATTACAGCATGCATGTATTTACAACTGCCGAATGTAGGATAATTGCTATAGTATGTACAGTTTTGTGCTGAAACTACAATAAAAAAACCCCGCAATTTGCGGGGTTTTTTTATTAATGTACCTTGGCCCAAATCCTTCGTTTAACCGCATAAAGCATTATTGTAAATATGACCAGGTAGAGCAGAACCTTAAACCCTAAAGCTTTTCGCTCCATTAAGGTCGGCTCAGCAGTCCAGGCCATAAAGGCTGTCACATCATGGGACAACTGCTTAAGAGAGCTTTCAGTACCATCTGCATACTCAACAGCACCATCTGCTAGTGGGGCCGGCATGGCGAAGAATTGACCAGGGAAATATTTATTGAAAGTATCTCCGTTGCCAATACGCTCCAATACATGCTTTATATGCTCTGGATGCTGGGCATCAAGATGAAGAACTGGGGCCAACTCCAACGCTTCCGCAGAAGATACCTCTTCATCTTCCATTACTTTCTCGACCAACGCAGCCTCATTTTCGTTAAGATAGCCGGTTAAAATTCCATAGACATAATCTTCATAACCCTTTCGAGCCTTGGTCATCAAAGATAGGTCAGGTGGAATAAGGCCAAATGACTCTTTGGCGGAAACCGGGTCCATAGTCGATATCATCTTCTCTTTTTTAGTCCGGCCTTGAGTTTCTGCAAGAGCTTCAATTTCACTCTCAGTAAAACCAAACTGCTCCAGAGAGCTGAACTGGATGTATTTAAACGAGTGGCAGCCCATACATACTTCAACAGCAACCTGGGCACCACGTTTGATAGAGGCGTTGTCAAACTTACCAAAAGCCCCTTTAAAGCCCCAATCCTGAGGAGGAGGTTTTGCCGCCCCGCTAGAAGCTAGAACCACCTGGGGAAGAAAAGCGGCTGCCAACACCACAACTTGGACAATTTTTAAAAATTTCATAGTCTAAACTCCCCTTACAGACTTTTTGGCAGCGGTAGTGGCTTCTCAATGTTAAAAGCTGTAACTACAAATAACATCGCAAAATAGCCGAAGTAGATTGCTGTTCCTGTGCGACCCAGTATGATCAGCGGCAATGCCCCATCAAAGGCTGTTGCATCTGCAGGGTTGTAACCGATCCAGCCCAACATTATGCAGTTGGCTACAAAAATCCAGAAGAGAGATTTGCTTAATGGGCGGTAGCGGAATGAGCGAACTGGAGAGCGGTCCAAAAACGGCAGGACAAATAGAACACAGATAGCTCCAACCATGGCGATTACGCCAGCCAGCTTACTGAATGAACCCAGGAAGTCGATAGAGCGTAGAATGGCATAGAACGGTAGGAAATACCACTCAGGAACAATATGTGGAGGTGTCTGCATCGGGTTGGCAGGAATGTAGTTATCCGGCTCCAAGAAAGCGTTTGGTGCATAGAAGACAAACCAGCAGTAGATAATCAGCAGTACACCCATTCCATAGAGATCTTTAATTGTGAAATATGGGTGGAACGGCAGGGTATCTTTCTCTTCGTCAACAATATCAATTCCGGTTGGATTGTTGGAGTGGACCGCATGAAGTGCCCACATATGGACAATTACCAGAGCGAAGATGACCAGTGGCAGCAGAAAATGCAGTACGTAGAAACGGTTCAAAGTGGCATCGCCAACTGAGAACCCGCCCCAGACCCAGACAACCAGTTCGTCTCCAACCACCGGAACAGCAGTTATAAGATTGGTGATAACGGCAGCTCCCCAGTAGGACATCTGACCCCATGGAAGAACATAACCCAAAAAGCCGGTTCCCATCATCATGAAGAAGATGATAACACCGATCCACCAGAGAATCTCTCTAGGGGCACGGTAGGAGCCGTAATACATACCCCTAAGGATATGGACATAGATAATAATGAAGAAGAATGTAGCACCGTTGGCGTGTAGATAACGCAGTAGCCAGCCGTAGTTAACGTCACGCATGATATGTTCGACAATATCAAATGCATGTTTAGCATCTGGCTTGTAGTGCATCGCCAAAAACAGGCCGGTTGCAATCATGACAATCAGCATGAACAGTGCTAGAGAACCAAAGTTCCACCAGTAGTTCAGATTTTTTGGGGTTGGATACTCAGTTGCCTGACTTTTGATCATCTCTGTAATCGGAAGCCGGGCATCAACCCATTCCATTAATTTAGACACGTTCTCTCCTCCTACTCATCAATTCGACAAAAGATGAAGTGTTTGAGCGGTTGATGGCCGGTTATACCGGTTTACCAATGACTAAGGTTTGGTCATCTTTAAAAGCATAATAAGGTACAGCTAGGTTGGCTGGAGCCGGTCCTTTTCTGATACGGCCAGAGGTATCGTAGTGGGAGCCGTGACATGGACAGAGAAAACCACCAAAGTCACCAGTACCAATTGGTTGTGGAACACACCCAAGGTGGGTGCAGAGTGCCAGCAGAACCAAATATTGCTTTTTTTGTACCCTGGTCTCATCCTTGGCAAAATCAGGTAATTTTTCAAAATCACCATCTTTAGCCTGTTCAATCTGCTCCGGGGTACGGTGGAGAACGAAAACCGGCTTGCCCTGCCAGGGTATGGTAATCATCTGGCCTTCAGCCAGTGCACCGATATTTACCTCAGTCGTTGCTTGTGCGAGGACATCGGCAGATGGACTCCACGATCTGATAAAAGGCCAAGCCGCACCTGCTGTTCCTGCGACACCCACGGCACTTGTTGCCAGGATGAGAAAATCCCGACGATTCTCTTCTGTCTCAATAACCATAAAGACTCCTAACCTCCTAATGAGCTTGTTTGGAAGTTACAAAATAAAAAATTGTACAAAGATTCCAGGAAAATAAGACCGGTTACGCATATTATGATCTAAAGAATCCACATTATCCACAAAATCTAACTTGAACCTGAACTAAAAGAGGCTATTATCAGCAATCTCTACCTCGACCTTCTATAAGTACACTCTAATATTTCAAAATTACCGTGGCTGAGTCAACCATATTTCCATCAAAAGGGGAAAATAAATGCTAAACTTGACCAAAATCAAGTTCATATTGATCAATATCGGCAGTAACGTAAGTTTGAGGTGACAAAGTATGTTCCATGTAGTGCTGTTTCAACCGGAGATACCCCCCAACACCGGAACCATTATGCGTCTATGTGCTGCCAGCAACACCAGGTTGCACCTTGTTGGCCCTTTAGGGTTCCGTTTAGACGCCGCCTCTCTAAGGCGGGCAGGTATGGACTACCAGGAGCTGGCAGATGTGCAGCGATGGTCTGACTGGTCTGCATATCAAGAAGAGTCGCCTGATAACAGCCGCACCTTCGCTATTTCAACACATGGTAAACAGATCTATAGTAAATCTGAGTTTCGCCCCGGTGACCGGTTTCTCTTCGGCTCAGAAGGGTCTGGCCTACCAGTGCCTGTTTTGGAATCTTTTGGTGACCGTGTTCTGCGTATCCCCATGGCCCCTGAGGCCAGAAGCCTGAATTTGGCAATAAGTGTCAGTATTGTCCTCTATGAGGCCCTGCGGCAAAACGGATTTGCCAACCCGGATATTTCATGAAATATCCGGGATAAAATTCTACTTAGCCAACTCCTGGTTGATTACCTCTGTAAAATCGGTGAAAGGAACTGCCCCTACTAGCTTGATGCCGTTGATAAAAAATGTTGGAGTTCCGGTAATCCCCAAGCTTTTTCCGTCCTTGCTGTCTGCCGCAACCCGGCTGGCATAACTACCGCTATCCAGACAGTGATCAAACTGCTTGCTGTTTAGTTTTAGTTTTTTTGCCAACTTTTTATACTCAGAAATTTCTAGCTTGGAGCCTTTGGCAAACAGAGCATCATGGAAGGGCCAGAATGCCCCCTGATCTTTTGCACACTGTGCCGCTTCTGAGGCTTTTGGAGCCTTTTTATGGAATGGCAGTGGGTAGTGGCGAAAAACAAAACGGACTTTATCTCCATACTTTTTTTCAACTTTGTTTATGGTCTCTTGGGCACGACGGCAGTATGGGCACTCAAAGTCAGAAAACTCAATAATGGTGATCGGAGCCGTTGCCGGCCCTTTGGAGAGGTCTTGAGGTCCAGGGACTGTATAACGTGGTGGCTTCAAGAGAAATGCAACCTGATATTTATTGGTCAAGCTACGGAGATACATCCCCTGTAGATTCTCTTCAAGCTGATTTTGCAGGTAGGAGCGGATTTTAGCGTCCATCCCCTTACCACCTTCTGGTAGCTGGCCTTTGTTCGCCTCAATGAAGGCAGTAACATCGGCATCGGTAAGAGGCGGTATTTTTTTATTTACCATCTCATCCATGACTTGATTCACTGCAATTCCGTTGGCTTTGGCCTCCAACTCCAATAGATGGTCGATAACCATCTCCTGGACTTTTGCCTCCCGGAGTTCGTAAATTTTATGGGTGATCTGTTTATCAACATCAGCAACATCCAGCTTCCAACTCCCTACCGAAGCAGCCGGTTCTGCCGATACAGTAGTTGGTATGATAACAGCGAGCAGAGCAAGCAGAGCAAAAGTTGGTCGAAGCATGTTGTGATCCTTTTATTTATGATTTGGAACAGCTTTTATTAGGTTAATTAGAGTAAATCTCAGCGGCTCTATTTTTGAAGGCTTCTACCATCCGTTTTGAGGCTTCACCAAATACCGGCCCTAAGGCTAACTCAATAAGACGACTTTTAAAACGGAAATCAATAAAAAAGTCTATAGTACAACCCCCGGATGGTGAGTCGGTAAACCTCCATTCGCTCTCTAGGTGTTTAAAAGGGCCGTCAATATTGGCAATGGTGATTTTTTTTCCTGGAACAACAGTATCTTTAGTTATGAAAGTCTCTCGCATCCCTTTAAAAGAGATTGTCATCTCTGACATAAATGTATCACCCTGCTCATCATATTTCCGAGTTTTAGCCAGCCATGGAATAAATTCTGAATAACTGTCCATATCGACAACTAGATCATACATCTGTTCGGCACTATAGGGGACATGGGTGGAAGAGGTGCATTTACTCATTTTGTCTAGAGGCTCCTAGTAAGGCACGTTAATTACGGTGCAGATATATTGCCCTTTTTCTAAAGGCACTGATCATCTGTTTGGATACCTGGGTAAAGACCGGCCCCATGATCATCTCTTTCATTTTACTTGAAAAACGAAAGTCGATAAAAAATTCCACTTTGGTCCGGTCTTCACCGATGGGGTGAAAGTGCCAGGTACTTACCAGATATTGGAAAGGGCCAGATTTAAGGTTGATCTCAATTTTTTTGTTTGGTTCGACAATGTCCAGGGTTTGGAATGTCTCTCTAATGCCTTTGAAAGAGACAGACATTTCAGCCATAAACTGGTTATCCTTATGGTCCCAGACCCTGGCTTTGCCACACCAAGGTAGAAATTTTGGATAACTTTCCACGTCCACAACGATGTCGTACATCTGGGCTGTGGTAAAGGGAAGCAGCTCGCTGACTCTTATTGTAGGCATCGGAAATCTTAGTGAGTTATGTGTGTATTATGTTATGGTCAGGCAGTTAACTATCACTATGTATATATAACCATATAGCATTGAGAGCAAGAGGTCATCAGAGACTGGAAACAATTTAAATGGCTACTATAACCCAGAATAACAATAAAATTCCGACCAAATCAGATGCTTTACGTGCCAATTTGCGTGAGACCGCCGTTGAGTCAATAAACATTGATCCACGTTATGAACCGTTGCGAGAGGTGGTTGCAAATTATGCTGGTATTTTAAAAAATCTCGACCGTCTGCTTAGGGAGTTGAGCCATCCATTTCGCAACTGGACTCTGGTTCTGCCCGAGCTTAGGGGTTTTGTTTTAAAAAACTGCTCACGTTTTGTCCGTAGCCCCAAAGGGGCCGAATGTTTTTTACTGTTAAGCGATTTTTTTCTGGTGGCACTGGAGGAGGTTCGTAACGAAGATAACCTCAGGGCGGTTTTAGAGGGGCTGACCGCATACATGGAGAAGCAGGTCCAGGTTTTAAAAGGTGAGGAGCTTGCTGAATATGCTGCAGCTTTTGACTCAATATTTTTCTCACTCTCCAAGCTTCATGATTCAAAACTGCTTCTTCTCTCCCAGAGCCACCACCCTCTAAAACGGACTGTGGCTCTAATGATGAAAAAGGCTAAATCTTCCGGTCAGCCCTTTCCCTTCTCAACTGAGATCATCCAGCAGTTGGCGATACGCTCCCTCAAGGCAACTTACGAATATTGGTTGAAGCAGTCTGACCCGGAATGGTATGCGGTCTTGGGGACCGATCCTTGTGAGAATATCAGCCACCGTTTTTTAAAAAAAGCTTTGGCCGACCTAGAGCAGCTCTCCTCTGAAGAGGCTAGCCATGTAGTGGCCTTGAAGTTGACCAAAATGCCTTCGTTCCTGGATATTATTCGCCACTACCGGCAAGCTGCTGATCTGTTGGGGCAGAGTCCTGTTGGGGAGGTAAGCTCGCCTGACCACCTTATAGAGGGGCGTAAGTTAAGGTTTTTATTTCATATTATGGAGATTAAAGGGCTCTCGATGATCCATGAAGAGTCCCTTAGGGAGATTAACCGTTCTCTGGTCAAATTGATTCGTCTGCAACAAAACTATAACGAAATCCATTATGCATTTATTACTACATTCTCATTTTTAAAGGCCAATGTGGTCACCTATCCTCATACCGCCTTACAGTGTATTGAAGTTTTGGGGGTTGAGGTATTTCGCCACAATAACAATAGGCTTGTGGAGTCATTTTTAGAGCAGACGGTCCGTTTTGGTTTTCAATTTAGTTCGGTAACAGGGGTGGATAACGACTGGCAGCCAATCTGCAACCCTGCCCATCTTTATAATATCCGGGTCTGGCTTAGTTTGATTACCCAAAACCCTACCTGGAGTCCCATGCTGTTTTCAGCACTTATAATCAACCTGAAACTATCTGGTGCGCTGATTCGGGATACCGATCTTTTCCAAAAAGAGATATCCAAGCTTTTAAATAGCGGTATCAAGCCGGTCTATAACCTTGCTAAACAGTTTTGCCGGCAGTTACCGGTATATTATAATGAGATTGGTGCTGAAGGTGAACTGCGTACCGTCTCCACTGAGCTTGATGAGATTAGCCGCCGCAAGGACCGCCTAATCCATTTTTTACGTAAACAGTGCCATGTAGAGAGTACCAACCGGATAGTCGACCTTGCGTTTAATATATTCAAATTCTGGCAGACCGGGGATAAGAGTGTTCTAAGCGGTCTGGTCTCCGACTCTATTTTGGAAGAAATTGTCCCTAGCGGCCCCTATTTCGACCATGTGCATAAGATAGTTGCCTCTATATCCAAGGATAAGGATCTGGAGTTTGACCCCATAAGACAGTCGTTGGCCAAGGTTGAGGCGAAGGTAAAGGCTTTTACCCAGCTACCAGAGAGCGAAGGTCGGCGGGTGGTTCTATTGATCCGCCTCTGCCATCAGCTAGAGTTGAAATATAATCTAGGCTTTAGGGGGCTTGGTCAGCCCCTGCGACGGGCGGCAGAGGACGGTATTCCGGGTATGGATGCTCTTTTGAGTATTCTTGAGAGCGGTGCGGTGGGGTATGAGCGTCTGCTGGGGCTGTTGGATGCCATGGAGTGCTTGAAAGAGACTATTTTAAGTGATGAGGTTTTTCCGGCCCGTGAGGAGATCTATCAAAAGAGACATATAGCTGTGGATATTCCATCGGTTTATGGCTGTTATGAGGAGCGTAAATTTGATGCTCTCTCACTAAGTTTTCGTCTTGAGAATCTCGCCAACGTTGATCTTGAAGGGCTGGTGGATCGGATACCGGAAGATTTTATCACTCGTGCAGCATTTTTCCGGGTTGGCAAATATTTGCGTGTTTTTATTCGGGCGTTGGATGTGGACGGAATTACATCAAGGAAACTGAGCCACATGCGGGAGGTTCTGGAGCGGTTTTTGGAGTTGAACCACTTCTCATACCACCAATACCTGGATATTTTTCGCAGTTTTTCCGAAGCGGTTAAGGATATAATTCTCACCTATTATACCACCAACCACCGGGATAATCTGGCGATTATTGTTCCGATGATCCCCAAGTCGGCACTGCTTGGTAAATTTGCCCCATTAAAAGACCAGGATGATGTTATCTCGGTGGAGAGAATAGGTGAGTCATTTCTTAGGGATCTAATTGCCGAGACTTTTGGTTTGCAGTCCTTTGATCGTTTTATTAGCCGGATTTTGCAAATTTTGGCAAGACAGCAAGAGGTGTTGGCTCCCCACCGTTTAGATCAACTTATGACCTACGATCCAGCCAATCTTTTCTGCTCTCTATATGAGCCGGATGCCAGGGTGCGAAATTTAATCCATCTAGGTAATAAGGGGTTTAATCTGGTGGAGTTGGTGGAGAACAAAATCCCGGTTCCGGCTGGAGTGGTATTGACCACCGAATTTTTCCGCTGTAGGTCGGTAATCAGCGACTATCCCCCTGCTAGCAAAGATTATATTGCCCGTCTTCGGAAGCAGGTAACTAAAATAGAGCAACAGACCGGGCAGATATTTGGCTCTAAACATAGACCTCTGCTGTTATCGGTTCGTAGTGGGGCTTTAATTTCCATGCCGGGTATGATGCAGACCATTCACAATGTGGGGCTTAATGAAAAGATTGTTGAAGGTATGGCTCTTGAGTCTGGTAACTCCTTTTTTGCCTGGGACAACTATCGCCGCTTTATTCAATCCTGGTGTATGACTTTTGAGATGGACCGGGGGATTTTTACAGATTTGATGCATAGTGCCAAGCGGCGTTATGGAGTAAAGAAAAAGCGTGATCTTAGTGCAGAGCAGATGGAAGCTTTAGCCAGGCAATACCGGAAAGTTGCCGATGAACACGGTCTGACAATTCCAGATGACCCCTGGTGGCAGCTACTTGCCGCTATTAATCAGGTGGTTGAGTCATGGGAGTCAAAAAAGGCTAAAGAGTATCGGGGTATCATGAATATATCCGATGATTGGGGAACCGCAGTGGTTCTACAACGCATGGTCTATGGCAACCTGCATCATCAAGCCGGATCAGGGGTGTTTTTTACCGCCCATCCCCACCGCAAACTGGATCGGGTGCTGTTGTGGGGTGACTACACTCCTGGAAACCAGGGTGAGGATATTGTTGGTGGCCTGGTTTCTACCAGCCCCATCTCTCTGGAGCAGTGTGAATATGACGGCCGAGATCCAGATACGAGTTTGGAGCGTTGTTATCCACAGATCTATAAAGTTCTTCTCGAGCAGTCCTATCAACTTATTGATGTCTGCAACTGGAACTCGCAAGAGATTGAGTTTACCTTTGATGGACCAACTGAGGAGAATCTGTTTTTTCTCCAGAGCCGGGACATGGTGACCAGTAAAAACCGTCAATCCATCTTCCACAGTTTTGTTGATACTCCCCAGTTAAGGCAGTCTAAGTTGATTCAGGGTATCGGTGTGAGCGGTGGGGCGTTGTCTGGTCTGGCGGTATTTAACCTTGAGCAGGTAGAGGAGTTGCGGCGAGAGGATGCCAAGACTCCTCTCATTTTAATTCGTTATGATACGGTTCCTGATGATATCCGGGAAATATCACTGGCTGACGGCCTGTTAACCGCCCGTGGTGGCCAGACTTCTCATGCTGCAATTGTCGCTGCGAGGCTGGAAAAAACCTGTGTAGTAGGCTGTGAAGATCTAGCTATTTACGAGGAAGATGGGGTGTGTAAAATAAACGGCAATACCATAAGATGCGGTGACAAAATCAGTATAGATGGTTTTCGAGGGTTGATGTTTAACGGCTGGCATGAGATAGAGACAACTCTGCTGCCGCATTAAAGGTCAAAGTATCCTTCTTGTTATTTGTCCTGTTTATCTATCAACAGATCCGCTTTTTTTCCACCATTATCAAAATATAGTTGGAATATTTTTGGGCATCTGCCGCGGCCAGACCATTTTACTCCCTGGTATTCATACTTTGCTTTTAATTTTGCTTTGTATGGTTGTTTTTGTGCATGGAAGGGGGTCTCGAAATACTCTTTTAGATCGATCCCTAAAGAAGAGGCTTTTTTATCTAGCTTCTGTTTAAACTCGTTTTTGTGTTGGATCTGCCGCAGTTTTATCAACGCCTCTATTTTGATCTTTATGGCGGTAAGCGTTTTAAGATCAAGTGATTCAACATCTATATTCTCAAAAGGTATGGATTTATTTTTTAGATGTGCCATATTTTTCGCCAATTTTTACCATAGTGACTAATCCGCCCAGCAGAACCGCCAAGCCAACAATAGGGGCAATTGCAGAGGAGAGAGTTCCAGCAGCGGCAGCAGAAGTTATGATTGCTCCTGTTTTAACTGTAGATATCACAACAGACTTGCTAGCGACTATTTTAACTGCACCAGGCCCGCTAAGTTGCATAATCTCATTTTTAGTTAATGCTGTGGAAATTACCTGTTCCATTTTCAAGTCTATCCCTAAGTAGTGACTAAATTAAAAGTCAGAAACTGTAAATTCCGCAATCCAGTCCCAAGCTTATATTTTATTTATTATCAAGCATTAATGTTTGTGCTAACTAACTTAGAATCTTCTTTTTTTTTTTTGCCTAGTTAGCATACATTTTAATTATTTTGAAAACAATAAAATTCCATAGTTTTTCTGTAGTAATTTGATAGTCCCGAAGGCGGATGGCACTTCCAACGGTAGAGTCCAGGTTTAAGGTTCAATCAGTGGTTTTGCAGGGGAATGCTTGGGACATTGCGTAATAGAAACATAATGATGCCCCTTTTTGCAGATTTTCAGGATGTTGTGCGGTATATTTTAAAAAAGCTTTTTTGAGTCTGCCAGTAGTAACTTTTTTGGGAAAGCAGATGATTTCATGATTTTCTGAGTTGGACTGGAGAAAAATTTCCCAGCTACTCATTCCGGCAAAATATCCCAGACATGAGCCGTACTCAATATTGTTCTCACTTTGACAATAATTAACTATCTTTTGGCAGGTGTAGGAGTTACTAACTGCATTTTTTGGAGTGATAAGGAGAACAAGCAGAGCAAAAAAGAAGATTTTAATCCTAGATTCGGCAGTTGGGTGGGCATTAATGGTACAACCTCTGGATTTACCAGGTGAATCTAGAGGTTGTGTCAGTGATGTGCGAACAACTGCCGAATCTAGGTTAATATAGTTACACACGGTTTTTTGTCCAAAATTAATGGGATGGGTCCGGGAAGGGGGGATGCCTCTTCCCAGCATGGTTTTGGGGTCGCTCCCCTATTGATTACCAAGTTGAGCCAGTTGATCCGCCTGATTCTGCGTAGTAAGAGCAGCGATCATTTCATCCAGATCACCTTGAATAATTGAGTCCAATTTGTGCAGTGTTAAATTAATCCGGTGGTCGGTAACCCTATTTTGTGGAAAATTATAGGTACGAATTCGTTCAGAGCGGTCACCAGACCCAACCTGACCACGACGCTCCTGGGACCGTTCATCATCTGCTGCCTGCTGTTCTTGATCATAAAGCCTGGCTTTTAGAACTTTAAGAGCCTGTGCTTTATTTTTAAGCTGGGATTTTTCATCCTGACATATTACCACCAGACCGCTAGGAATATGGGTAATTCTAATGGCAGAGTCGGTAGTATTAACGCTCTGTCCACCCGGTCCTGAAGCCCGGAAAACATCAATACGCAGATCCTCCTTTTCGTTGATTTTTATATCAACTTCATCTGCTTCAGGAAGAATCGCCACAGTACATGCCGAGGTGTGAATACGGCCACCGGCCTCTGTGGTTGGTACTCGCTGTACCCGGTGGACTCCCGACTCAAACTTTAGAGCGGCAAAAGCCCCTTTGCCGGTCACCATTGCCACCACCTCTTTAAAACCGCCAAGAGCTGTTGGTGAGCTGGAGAGGATTTCAACTTTCCAGTTTTGGGTCTCCGCATACCGGTTGTACATACGGAAGAGATCGCCGGAAAATAGACCGGCCTCATCGCCACCGGTTCCAGCTCTTATCTCCAAGATGACATTTTTATTCTCATTGGGATCTTTGGGTAGCAACATGATCTGTAGGTGATGCCAGGATTTGGCTACTTGGTCTTTTATAGATTCTAGCTCCTCCTTAGCCATCTGCCGCATCTCCTGGTCAGAATCAGGATCGCTAGCCATCAGTTCAGCCTCAGCTTTTTCTGCCTCCATTTTTTGAAAAGCATCAAAGGCTTCAACAACAGGATCAAGGTCTGAGTACTCTTTGCTTAAGCGGGTGAACTGCTCTGAGTCGGCCATGGTTTCTGGCTGACCGAGCAGGGCACTAAGCTCCGCATGTCTGGATTTGAGGGTTTTCAACTTATCTAGAAAAGACATTATAATTATTTCCTCGGCCCTAGTTCAAACAGTTTTCGTACTGCATCTATATATAACCAGCTATCATCTTCATTAGCAATATCATGCAGATGTTTAAGTGGTTTATGTAAAATTTTATTGACCAGCAGCCGGGCAAACTGCTCTAACTTTTCCTGCTCTTCAGAAGATAAATCCGGCCAGTTTTTATGCAATTTTGCCAACTCCTGATCCCGGATAATCTCTAACTGCTCACGAAGTGCAACAACTGTAGGGACTACAGCCAGAGAGTTGAGCCACTGCAAAAAAACCGGAGTCTCCTCTTGAATAATCAACTCTGCTGCCCCAACCTCCCGGCCCCGATCGCCTTTGTTATCCTCTACTATCTGCTTTAAATCGTCAATATCATAGAGAAAAGCATTGTCTACCTTGGAAATTTTCGGGTCTAGATCTCTAGGTACGGCAATATCAATATAAAACTGTGGTCGCTGCCTGCGGTTTTTAAGGGCAGTTTTAACCATATCGGCCTGCACAATCAGTTGTGCCGCACCGGTAGAGGAGATGATAATATCTGCCCTTGGTAGTTGTTGTGCTAACTGGTTAAGGGCAAAGCCCTCTCCGGAAAACTGACTGGCAAGAGTCTGGGCCTTCTCAAGGGTTCGGTTGGCCACCAGTATTTTAACCCCTTGTGAGTGTAGATGCTGGGCGGCAAGCTCACACATCTCACCAGCACCTATCAAAAGGCAGGTATGATCTTGTAGTTTACCGAAAATACGCCGGGCTAAGGTGACAGCTACGGAAGCTATGGAGACCGGATTCTTGGCTATTTCGGTCTGGGTTCTGATCTTTTTAGCCACCTGAAACAGGCGGTGGAATAGCTTATTGAGAATTGTTCCTGTAGTCTTACAATCAGTTGCAGCTTGAAAGGCATCCTTTAGCTGGCCTAGAATCTGTGCCTCACCAACTACTAGAGAGTCCAGGCTGGCAGCAACCCTAAAACCGTGTTTGATCGCCTCCTCGTCCCTGTAGGTGTAGAGATGGGGGGTAAGTTCTGCGAGGTCTACGTTGCTGCTTTGGGCAATCCAGCTCTGAACCGCAACACTACCGGTTATCTGCTCTTCACAGGAAAAATAGACCTCAAAGCGGTTACAGGTTGATAAAAGAACTGCCTCAGCAACACTCTCTAAAGCAACTAACTCATGTAGTTGCAGCTCTAACTGACTCCTGGCGGCTACTTTCTCACGCAAGGAGACTGGAGCGGTCTTATGGCTCAAGCCAACAATGATGATCTGCATGGTTTTAGGAGAGGATATCAATTTCCATCTGTCTGAGAACCGCATCGACAATCAACAAGATGACTGAGACAATGTTAGCTACAAACGCACCCCAGGCCAAGCCAGTTGCCAACTCTGGGTTGTTAAAATAGTAGAAGGCCCATAAAGCCGGTACCAGGTGGAAATCAGCAGCCATGCTGGCGGCCATGGTCATTGCTCCGGTAGTGCGTCTTGCTCCAATTTTTAGTGTTGTTGCGATAATATTCATACTGACGGCAAAGATTAACTCATAGCCGTGAGGGTGGGAGAGAAAGCTGACCGTTGTGGTCAATGCCATCATCAGAAAAAATGTGGTCCAAACCGTGCGCCATTCCATAGGACACCTCTAAGCAAATTGTCTAAGAGTTTGTAAAACTAACCCTTTAGTGTTGTATAACTGAATCAATCTCAGGCTCTCGTTCGTCTGGCTCTTCCTCATCAACTTCTTCTTGTTCTCTGTCCAGTTCTGGATGTAGATATTTAGGTAGTTTGTGCAGTTGGGCCAGAGTTCCCATAATCAATACCCGGTCACCAGTGTGGATATGCATGTCTGGGTTGGGCATTAATATCAATCGTCGCTGATTACGGCGTTGAATCCCTAGAATATGTGCACCTAGATCTCGGCGTATATTGGTCTCACGAATTGTCAGCCCGGAAATTGTTGAGCCTTTTTTAACGGTAATATCACGAATATCCAAATTTAAAAATTCACCAAAGGCGATACGGTCCAAAAAGCTGCTCTCTCCGTTACCGGATGGATGGATTGCCATGGCAGAAATTCGTTGACCAATTAGCTCATTGGGAAGAATTACCGTTGTTGCTCCAACTTTTTGCAGCTTTTCTCTCGACTCTTGATGGCCAGCAACAGTGATGATGGTTATTGGCCTTTTAATCTCTTCTTCAAGAATTTTTCCGGTAACTACCACGGTGATATTGTCTGAATCATCATGAAAAGCAGCAACAATTCCACGTGCTTGGAGAATATTGGCACGTCGAAAGCTGTCATTCAAAAAGGGGTTTAGAGGGAGAATTTCAACAATTCCATCCTCATCGGCTTGATTTACCCTGCTCGTATCATCGTCAAGCACCACATATGGAATTCCCTGGCGCAGCAGGCTTCTCACCACCTGGCGGGTTATATCGGTATAACCTGCAATTATGAAATGATTTTTAAATTTTCTAGCTCTACTCTCCATAAAGGTATCTCGAATTTTTCCCAGTAAATCATGAGTTACAACAACGTTGATAGAGACGGCAATTGCGTAAGACCATACACCGACACCGCCTAAAATCAGCACTATAACAAAAAGACGCCCCTGTTGGGATATTGGGTGGGTCTCTTGATAGCCAACTGTTGTCAGGGTAAACACTGTCTGGTACACAGCATCCAAAAAGGGATAATCATCAATGATCATAAATCCCAGAATGCCGATAGTATTGACCAAAATCAGAGCAATAATTGGAGCCTGAAACCGCTCCAGGATATCACTGAGATCGTGGCGACGTTTTAAAAAACGGTTTCGCAGGGTTTAACTCCTTTTTTGCACATAATCAAAATTTATAGCTGTGGTCCCGCAGCAACTAGAGCCTCTCCCTCTTCATTATCGGTATATTGAGCAAAGTTCTCGATAAACATTTTTGCCAGCTTGACGGCTTTGGTATTCCACTCATCCTGGTTGCTGTAGGTATCTCGAGGATCAAGGATTCCACTATCGACTCCTGGTAGTGCTGTGGGAACAGATAGATTAAAAAGAGGAATATTTTTGCTCTCTGCTTTGTCGATAGAGCCGTCTAGAATACAGTCGATAATGTTCCGGGTATCTTGGATTGAGATCCTTTTACCAGTACCGTTCCAGCCGGTATTGACCAGATAGGCCGTTGCACCTGATGCCTCCATCCGTTTTACCAGCTCCACACCATATTTGGTTGGGTGGAGGGTTAAAAATGCAGCACCAAAGCAGGCTGAGAAGGTTGGTGTCGGCTCGGTAACTCCCCGTTCGGTTCCTGCAAGTTTTGCCGTAAATCCAGAGAGGAAATGGTATTTGGTTTGATCAGGGGTAAGTTTTGAAACTGGAGGCAGAACCCCATAGGCGTCAGCGGTAAGGAAAATAACTTTGGTAGCGTGGCCGGCTTTAGATGGTGAGGGGACGCTATTGTCAATGTGGTGGATCGGGTAAGAGACCCGGGTGTTTTGAGTTACCGAGGCATCGGTGTAGTCAATTTTTCCGTTAGCGTCTACAGTCACATTTTCCAGGAGTGCATCCCGGCGAATGGCTTTGTAGATATCCGGCTCGGCAACAGGGTCCATGTTGATGGTCTTTGCGTAACAGCCACCTTCAAAGTTGAAAATACCGTCATCATCCCAGCCGTGTTCATCATCACCAATCAATTTCCGTTTTGGATCGGTGGAGAGGGTAGTCTTACCGGTCCCGGATAGACCGAAGAAAATGGCTGTATCACCGTCTTGACCAACGTTAGCCGAACAGTGCATAGCCGCAATGCCACGAAGAGGCAGGTAGTAGTTCATCAGGGAGAATAGTCCCTTCTTCATCTCACCACCATACCAGGTGCCGCCAATAATCTGTATCTTCTCCTCTAGATTAAAAGCCGAGAAGTTTTCTGAATGCAAGCCTAGCTCTTTGTAATCCTTATTGCTGGTTTTGGAACCGTTCATCACCACAAAGTCAGGCTCGCCAAAATCGGCCAACTGCTCTGGAGTTGGTTTGATAAACATATTGGTAACAAAATGGGCCTGCCATGCCACTTCAACAATAAAGCGTACTTTCAATCGGCTGGTAGCATTGGCCCCACAAAAAGCATCAACAACAAAAAGCCGTTTATTAGATAGTTGATTTACCACTAGGTTTTTACAGTGTTGCCACTGTTTTTGGTTCATTGGCTTATTGTCGGAGCGATTCTCGGCAGTCCACCACCAAACAGTATCTTTAGTAACTGCATCTTCGACTATATATTTATCCTTTGGCGAACGGCCGGTAAATATACCGGTCATAACATTAACTGCACCACTTTCAGTTAAAACCCCTTTTTCATACCCCTCTAATCCCGGCTTGGTCTCTTCTGCAAACAGCACTTCATAAGATGGATTGTGGACAACTTCACTAACGCCGGTAATGTTGTATTTTTCAAGATATGTTGGGTCCATGGATTTTTCCTGTTTAAAAATATATTATCATGGTGCTACATGAAACATCTGTTATTTCAATCCTTTTTGCTGTTTTGGGTCAAATAGGCTCTGGCTCTTACCTTGCTATCTTCTACGGCAGGCTGGTCATAAGCATCAATATTGAAGAACTCTGCCATGATGACCGTCTCTGATTCTAACAGGATGATCATCTCACCGAAAGCACTTGAGTCACCTGTTGCTACATTTAATGTTCTTACCGGAAGTTGGCGGTTGGTTAACGCATCTCTGGTTCCGAAAAATTCAGCGGCAAAGAGGTCGCCTATTGTCCGCCCTGCTAAGGGTTGTATTGATTTCAACTGCTTGTATTTTTTACTTATCTTCTTGCCCTTGCTGGCAGATTTCGGATCATAAAATAGAGTGAATTGTTTATCCCCAGGCCCATCGAGATATAGTTGGAGTTGAGAGTGTTGATCTGTTACCCCTCGGGCTGCAACTGGAGTTAAACCGTGGTGATTACCGTTTTTATCGGTTTTACCAAGACTTTCAGCCAAAAGTTGGCTCTGCCAAGCCGCCACATAATCCAGCCTCTGGCCATAGCTCATATAGATGCTGATATTTTTTCCAGATTGGGCCATGAGGTATTGGTTGGCTGCTCCTTGCAGAGCTGGATTTAGTTTTATGTAGGGTAGCAGGCAGTTGCTCCGCATAGTCCTGGCTCCATCAAGAACCTTTGCCACGTCAACCCCAGCTACTGCAGCCGGGAGCAGACCAACAATTGATAGGGCTGAAAAGCGACCGCCTACCGCTGGGTGGTTGATTATGGGCAGATTAAGACTTTGGGCAATTTTTCCCAGATCACTCTGAATATTTTCAGTGATAATGGCAACATGCTGGTTGAGCTTAGCACCTAAACGTTTCTGTAGGGATGGTAGGGTGGTTAAAAACTGGCTTAATGTTTCGGCGGTGCTGCCGGACTTGCTAACCACCAATAAAAAGCTTTTTTTCCAATCTATCCGGCTAAGGCTGGAGAGGGAGTACGGGTCTACATTATCGTAAAACTCTACCGGCAGCCCTTTTTTGCTCTTTAAGCCGTTAACCAGCATATCAGCCCCCAAGGAGCTGCCGCCAATACCAAAAACAATTAACCGCTCTGCCCGCTTAGAGATTTTCTTCCGCCATTTTTTTGTGGTTTTCAGAACAGAATTATCATCTAGTAGAGCCATAAAAGGCGGCAAATTTCCTTTCTGCCAACCCCGAATATGTTGCTGTACCCGAGACAACAGTTCCGACTCCTTCTCGGCGGTTGCCTGGCAAAAGCTGTTATCTTCTATTTTCAGTCCTATATAGCTCATAATCTAGAAGCTCTATTTTCGTTTTGGGAGGCGGTGTAGTGGGTTGAGAGGTTTAACCCGGTGTCTGATTTCAAAATGGAGACGTGGGGTCTGGGCATGTCCTGATTGACCGGCTAAAGCAATTCTCTCCCCAGATTTAACTGGTTGGCCGCGCCGAACCAGGATCTGGTTTACATAACCATAGGCGGTCATAAAAGATCCGCCATGGCGGAGTAGAATCATCTTCCCGTAACCAGGAAGACCGCTATCGGCATAGGCAACTATACCGTCAGCAGCGGCTCGAACCGGATCACCGACTCGAACTGCGATATCTATACCATTGTTTCTCTGCTGCCCTCGGCGGCCAAAACGGTTGATTATCTTCCCTGAATGGGGCCATAACCATGAACTTGGTGCACTTTTTGGCAGCTTCCAAATTTTAAATTTGCTCTGGAGCGTTCTCTTTTCAGTTTTTTTGCGTAGCTTTGGGCTGGCTGCGGCTATTAAAGCCGCTTTTTTTGGCTCTAAGTTATCTGGCCCTAACTTCTTTTGCTCTAACTTTTCTGGCTCTGTATTTTTTGCCAGGGGCAGTGTTTTTTGTGGGGCTATGGTCTCTTCTTGCAGTTTTGGCTTGCTGATAGTAGCAGGAGACCTCTCTTCAGGAGGCTCTGCCCCGCTGCTGGTTGGAGGGATCAAGCGCAACTCCTGCCCAACCCTTAGCTGGCTGGTATTTTCAAAATTATTCCATTTGGCAAGATTTTCCAGCTCAATACCGTGGACTGCAGCAATAGCCCATAGAGTGTCGCCAGGGTGGACCAGATATGTGCTACTTACCGATTTATCAATATATTCTGCCGCGTCACCACCCCAAGCCAGTGGAGGGCCGCTGGCGATGCGTACCTTGGCAGGAGTTGTTACCGGTCCAAAACAGCCAGAAAGTCCAGCCATGAGGAGTATCAGTAGAGATATCTGACGTATTTGGAAGCTTGACAAAATAATCACTTAAAGCAGTTTTATTAATATAAACGTACTGATAACCAGCAATAAAATTATTACCGTTAAAAGCTCCAGATGTTTCTCGACCAGCAGCCGTAATCTATCTCCCCCCCACCGTAACAGAGCAGCTACTAGAAAAAAACGTGCGCCTCTGGAGAGTATGGAGACCAGGAAAAAAATAGCAAAGTTGGAACCAAAAGCTCCAGCGGATATTGTAAATAGTTTGTATGGTATAGGAGAGAACCCGGCAATAGCAATAATCCATACATCATACTGACGAAAAAGTTCTCCTAGATGCTCATAACGGTCTGCTGCTCCATAAAATTGAATTATTGGTTCACCAATTATATGCATAAACTCCTGGCCAATCAAATAGCCAAATGCACCACCAATTGCAGAGCCTATTGTACAAACAGTAGCAAACCAAAAGCCTTTTTTTGGTTGGGCCAAGACCATGGGCAGAAGCAAGACATCCGGTGGGATGGGAAAAAATGATGACTCCGCCAACGCGACCAGAAAGAGTGCTATTACGGCGTTTGGTGAAGCAGCCAGCCCCATGGTCCACTGGTATAACCTTCTGATCATTCCTTTTCAGCCCACCCCTTGGCCCCGACCAGGGGGACAAAACGGCAAAGCTCCAAAATTTCTCTCTTTATGGAGCCATCTTTCTGTTTAATCAACCGGACCAACTCCTGGGATTCGGCACCGCCCTCTGGAATCAGTAAAAATCCGTCAACTGCCAGTTGGTCAATAAGGTTTTCCGGTACTACCGGTGCACCTGCAGTAACCAGAATCCGGTCAAACAGCCTCGGTTCCGGCCAGCCCAGAGTGCCATCACCTGTGCGGTAGATCACATTATGAATATTTAGGTTGCGGAGTTTACGTCGGGCTTTTTCAGCCAACTTCTGGTGGCGTTCAATGGTGTAGACTTTTCTGCAGAGACCGGCCAGTACAGATGTCTGATAACCTGAACCGGTTCCAATTTCCAGAACCTCTTCATCACCTAAAAGCTGGAGAGATTCGGTCATTCTTGCAACTATAAATGGTTGGGATATGGTTTGACCCTCACCTATGGGCAGGGACATGTCACTGTATGCTCTGCCAGCCAAGGCTTCATCAACAAAAAGATGACGCAGTACAGAGCGCATAACCGTTAAAACACGAGGATCGATTATCCCCCGTTCAACCAGTTGTTTACGCACCATTCTCTCTCTGGCTCTGGAAGAGATCATACCATGCTCAACATTATTTATCGGCATGAGTATGTTTAACTATTATTGACCCGGTCTCTTAGAATTTGACTTGGTTTAAACGTCAAAACCTTACGAGCGGTAATTTCAATCTCTTCACCAGTTTTAGGGTTGCGGCCACGGCGGGGTACTTTACTGCGAATTGTAAAATTTCCAAAACGAGGGATTTTTACAGACTCTCCGTTTTCCAATTGAGTACGGATCATCTCAAAGACCGAATCGACAAGGTCTGCAGACTCTTTTTTTGATAAATCAACTTGCTGGTACACAGCTTCCACAATATCAGCTTTTGTCATGAAACGACTCCATCTATCAAGCAATTGATCCGGTTTAAAAATTTCCTTTATACTATTTACAATACCAGAGCTGCTAAGAAGATAATTTATCTCTAATCATAGCTCCGAATAATAGAATAGTGCTGTTTGATTAAAGTGTCAAGATGATTGACTTTTTTTGAAAAAAAACTTTTAACGTTGAGTTGCGTTAAATTTTTCTTTTGCTAAATTTATAATCTGTTCCGAGAGCTTTTGGCTCTCAGTTTCAGTCAAAGTACGGTCATCTGCTTGCATGGTTACCTTTAAAGCCAAACTTTTTTCTCCCGGCTGCATATGCTGTCCGGTATAGAGGTCAAACAGCGTAACATCCTTGATTAATTGACTATCTACCCCTTTTATAGCAGTTAAAAACTGTCCTGCCGGAACTGTGTCAGCTAGTAAAAAGGCAAAATCTCGCTCTACAGAAGGATATCGGCTGATGGTCTCATGAGCTTTTTTACTGGACTGTTTATCAGTTTGGGTATGCAGGTGTTTACTTGCTATCTCAAAGATAAAAATTGGTTGGGCAGGGTCCAGTGTCTCACTAATTGCCGGGTGTAGTTCGCCAACCCAGCCGATCAACTCTCTCTCTCGCCCGGTATAGACCAAGGCTTTGCGTCCAGGGTGGAGAAACTCCGGCCCCCCAGGTTCAAAGAGCAGCTTTTTATCAATCAGTCCAGAGATTAGAGCGGTCAAATCCCCTTTAATATCAAAAAAGTCTACCTGGCGATCCTTGCTGTACCAGTTTTTATTGGTTTTGTTGCCTGAGAGCAGTGCTCCAACCCGGTCTTCCTCAACTAGCACATCATTGTCGCCGGAACAGAAGACACGGCCTACCTCAAACAGCTTTAAAATCAGGTTACCCTGGCTAAGGTTGCGTCTGGCACTCTCCATTAAACCACAGATCAGGGTGGAACGCATAACAGCCTGATCTTCTGATATTGGATTGAGCAGGGCAGTGGTTTTTGCTCCAGGGTCAAATTGATCCTGCAGAGCCTGACTGACAAAGGCGTAGTTTATTGTCTCATAATAACCAATTCCTGTTAGTATTTTTCTAACTTTTCTGGCAGTAGAGACGCCTGGGTTGCTTTCAGGAACATCAACCTCAATCCTGGGCAGGGAGGAGGGAACTCTATCATAGCCATAGAGACGGACGACCTCCTCCAAGAGATCCTCCTCGATTACCAGATCATGGCGATGGCTTGGTGGTTGGAACTCACCTGCTGGAGTTTTTTTACAGCCTATGCCCAATAACATTGTCTCCATCTCAGCAATAGGCAGCTTTATACCCCCTAGCTGGTTTATCCGTTCTGGACGGAATGGGATAGGAGCATTTGGCTGCCAGACTCCGGTATCGACAATATTGTTAGGACCGGCACTGCCTCCTGCCAGTTCAAGTATAAGCTCAGTGGCTCTATCAAGTGCCAACTCCAGGCCCATTGGGTCCACACCTCGTTCAAAACGGTGTCGGGAGTCACTTTGAATTGCCAGCTTGCGTCCGGTATGGGCGGTACGTATGGGGTTGAAATAGGCAGCTTCAAGAAAAATATCCCTGGTTACCTCGGTAACACCGCTATCTTCTCCACCCATGATCCCTGCTAAAGCCAGGGGCCGGGTCTGGTCGGCAATCACTGTCATTTCGGTGCTAAGCTGACGTTTTACCTCATCCAGTGTGGTTAATACTTCACCAGCATTGGCTTGCCTTACCTGTAGTGGCAGAGATATTTTTGCCAGATCAAAGGCGTGAAGGGGGTGGTTTAAGTCTAATAGTATGAAGTTTGTTACATCAACAACATTGTTTATAGATCTAAGCCCAACAGACTCAAGGCGGTCTCTTAACCAGCCGGGGCTGGGTGCGATGGTCACTCCACGGATGATCCGCCCACCATAACGGGGGCAACCTTGAATATCTTTTATTTCGATGGATGCCTGACTATCGTTGCTAACTTGAACCTTGGCCGCCAACGGTTTTAGCGGTTTATTGGTAAGCACTCCAAGTTCACGGGCAATACCGCGGACACCAAGGCAGTCGCCACGGTTTGGGGTTAAGTCAAGTTCAAACAGTGATCCGCTACGACCGAGAATCTCTGCAACTGCTGCCCCTGATTCAGCAGAATCTGGTAATATAATAATTCCGTCAGCACTATCCGCCATGCCAAGTTCAGCAAGCGAGCAGAGCATCCCCTCTGATAGCTCGTTACGGATTTTGCCTTTTTTGATTTTCAAACCATTGGGAAGGTTGGCTCCAACTCTGGCAACTGCTACTTTATCCCCTGTTTTATGGTTTTTTGCTCCACAGACTATGGATAGTTCCTCTTCGCCAACCATGACTTTGCAGCAGGTAAGGCGGTCGGCATTGGGGTGCTGCTCTACGGATATAAGCTCACCAACCTGTACCAGTTCAAGTCCGGCTCCCAGATCGGTAAGGCCATCTAGCTCTAGGCCAGCCATGGTCAGTTTTTCACCAATAATATTGGCGGCCAGGTCGGTATCGATATGCTCTTTTAGCCACTGTAGGGTAAATTTCATCTCACTCTCCTCCTACTGAGGCGTGACGGCGTAAAAACCTGATGTCATTTTCAAAAAATGTACGAAGATCGTTTATGCCATATTTAAGCATCGCCAACCGCTCCACACCCATACCAAAGGCAAAACCAGCATATTTTTCGGTATCAATCTGGACATTTTCAAGAACATTTGGGTGGATCATGCCGCAGCCCAAAATTTCGATCCAGCCGGTATTTTTGCAAATTCTACACCCTTTGGCATCACAAAAAATACAGCCCATGTCGGCTTCGGCAGAGGGTTCGGTAAATGGAAAAAACGAAGGCCGAAAGCGTACCGGAAGCTCTCTTGCAAAAAATCTGACTAAAAATGTTTCGATTAGCCCTTTAAGCTGACCAAAATCAACCCCCTCATCAACCAGAATCCCCTCTACCTGATGGAACATCGGGGTGTGGGTAATGTCGGAGTCGCAACGAAACACCTTACCGGGAGCAATCATGCGGATTGGCGGTTGGCGGTTCTCCATAAAATGGACCTGAACTGAAGAGGTGTGGGTACGTAAAAGCCGCTTTCCCCCGTCATGGGCAGGTGGCAGGTAAAAGGTGTCGTGCATCTCTCTTGCCGGATGATCGTCCGGTATATTCAGTGCTCCAAAGTTATACCAGTCATCTTCCACTTCGGGTCCGGTAGCTGGTGGAAATCCCATGTGGGTAAAAATCGTCGTCATCTCCTCCAAGGCTCTGGTTACCGGGTGGATGGAGCCTACATCAGGGGTTCGTCCTGGTAGTGTGATGTCAATCTGCTCGTCGTTAAGGCGTGCTGTCATAGCACTTTTTTTAAGCAGAGCCTGCTGTTCTGCCAAGGCTTGATTGAACGCCTCTTTAATCTGATTAGCCAGCACGCCTATTTTAGGCCGCTCCTCAGGGGAGACTTTTCCCAGCCCCCTGAGGATTTTAGTCAATTCGCCTTTTTTGCCCAGGGTTTGAACTCGAACTTTTTCGAGTTCATCAACAGAGTCAGCAGCAGCTAACTGTTCCAGGGCTTGAGTTTTAAGTGCTTCAAGTTGCTCACGCATGATTTGGTCTACTAATTAATGATATGGGTTTGGGGTAACGCCCCAAGGATATCTAAAAAAGAAAAGGCCCGGAAAATAAACTCCCCAGGCCCTGCCTTATTAAATTTCTATGACGACAACTTTATAACGCAGCTTTTGCGGTATCCGCTAATTTTGCAAAGTCAGTCGGATTGGATACTGCAAGTTCTGCCAAAATCTTCCGGTCTACCTCAACACCAGCCTTTACCAGGCCGTTCATGAAGCGACTATAAGATAGTCCGCAAATCCGAGCTGCAGCATTGATACGGGTAATCCAGAGACGGCGGAATTCACGTTTACGGTTTTTCCGGTCCCGGTAGGCGTATTGCAGGCCTTTCTCTACCTTCTCGGTAGCGATACGATAACATGAGGAGTTGCGTCCTTGGTATCCTTTGGCCCGTTTTAGTACTTTTTTATGACGTGCGTGTGCTACTACACCCCGTTTAATTCTCGGCATTGCCGTTACTCCTAATAAACTTGATTGTTTAGCAGCCTTTATTTGTATATCAGGCCACTCACTTGCGGGACTATCCTCGGTGTCAGGTCATCCACACATTTTTGCTTGCCTACATTCCTGGCAGCATCTTACGAACTGCAGCAATATCAGCATCACATACCAAACTAGCACCACGCATGTTTCTTTTACGCTTGGTGGTTTTTTTGGTTAGAATATGCTGTTTAAAGGCGTTGGTCCGTTTAATTTTCCCCTTACCAGTGACCTTGAACCGTTTTGCGGCCCCACGGTGGGTTTTAATCTTGGGCATCGTACTTCCACTTTAATGTTAGAGGTTAAATAAAACCTGCTATGAAACAACACCCGGAAACTGCATTAATTAAAGATATTATCGCCAAAGCATTGGTCTACAAAGGCATTTTAAGACGATAACATCCATAATTCATGGAATACCCGGGAATAGAACGGAGCAGAATATAAAAATTTAATCTGAATATCAAGACTAAACAGTTGATTTTTTCTCTTTTGCCGTCAGGCTGGGAGCAACCACCATGGTCATCTGCCGCCCCATCATTTTCGGAAACTGCTCAACCTTGGCTACCTCAATCAGATCTTTCTCTACCCTTTTGAGTAGTTGCAGACCAATGCTCTGATGAGCCATCTCTCGGCCACGAAATCGTAGCGTACACTTGACTTTGTTTCCAGCAGCAATAAATTTACGCATATTCCGCAGTTTTACTTCATAGTCATGGACATCGGTTCCAGGTCGGAATTTGATCTCTTTGATCTCAACCCGAGTCTGTTTTTTCCTGGCCTGGCGTTCTCGTATCGACTGTTGATACTTGAACTTGGTGTAGTCCATAATTTTGCAGACCGGTGGTTTGGCTGCAGGAGATACCTCAACAAGATCTAGTCCGGCCTCCATAGAGCGACTTAGAGCTTTATAGCGTTCAACTACCCCAACCTGCTGGCCGTTTTCGTCAATTAAACGCACTTCCGGCACCCTAATCATTTCGTTGATACGGGTACTATCCTGGCTCTGAGGTGGAGCCTTCTCTTTAATTGGTGGTCTGGCGATGAGTTATACTCCTCTTTATAATACGGTTATTTTAGTTACCATGACTTGGTTGTAACACAAAGATCAACAATATATAAAATATTTTTACTCGTATGGTCAATTAGGTCCTGTCGGTAATCTCTTTGACCAAACTTGTTATTACATCGTCTATGGGGGTAATGCCAAGGTTTTTCCCAGATTTATCTCTTGGGCTAACCGCTTTTTGTGCCTGCTCCTGCTCCCCGACAATAAACATCCACGGCACTTTCTTCATAGAGTGGTTGCGAATTTTGTAGCCTATTTTCTCATTTCTCAGGTCTACTTCAGCCCTAACCCCTGCCGCTCTCAGACGGTCCCGAACCTCGGTTGCCCACTCTGAGTGCGACTCGGTAATGGTCAAAACAACTGCTTGTACCGGGGCAAGCCAGACCGGAAAACGGCCTGCATAATGTTCGATGAGAATGCCAAAGAACCGCTCTAAAGAGCCAAGCAACGCCCGATGAATCATGATTGGCTGGTGCTTGCCTCCATCCTCCCCTACGTAGGTTATATCAAAACGCTCAGGAAGATTGAAGTCTAATTGTATCGTTGAGCACTGCCACTTCCTGCCTATGGTATCGGTTATCTTAACATCAATCTTTGGCCCATAAAAAGCTCCGCCGCCAATATCTTCAACATAATCAAGCCCTTTATGGGTGATTGCACTGGCTAGAGCGTTTGTCGCTTTCTCCCAAATTGCTTCTGATCCAACCGATTTTTTCGGTTTGGTCGAGAGAAAAATTTCAAAATCAGAAAAACCAAACGCCTTTAGCGTGTCAAGTGTTAACTCTAAAATACCCCGGATTTCCGACTCTATCTGATCTTCACGGCAGAAAACATGGGCATCGTCCTGGGTAAAGCCCCGAACCCTGAACAGGCCATGAAGTGCACCTGACATCTCATAGCGGTAGACCGTACCAAGCTCTGCCCAGCGTATGGGAAAATCCCGGTGCGAGTGGAGCTGGGATTGATAGATCAGGATGTGAAACGGACAGTTCATGGGCCGGATCTGATACTCCTGCTCATCAACTTTTAGTGGTTGAAACATGGATTCGCCATAAAAATCCAGATGGCCGGAGGTTTTCCATAGATCAATGTTGGCAATATGCGGGGTGTAGAGAAATTCATAACCGGCTTTTGCGTGTGACTCTTTCCAGTAATCTTCAATGGTCTGGCGCATTCTTGCTCCCATGGGATGCCAGAAAACCAGTCCGCCACCAGCATCATCCTGGATGGAGAAGAGTTCCAAATCCTTACCAATTTTCCTATGGTCACGCTTCTCAGCCTCTGCCATCATGTAGAGATAGGCTTTTAGAGCTTTTTTGTCGGCAAATGCTGTACCGTAGATTCTTTGAAGCTGTTTATTATTAGAGTCGCCACGCCAATAAGCTCCAGCCACCCTGAGCAGCTTAAAGGTTTTTAGATGGCCGGTCGATGGCAGGTGGGGACCACGGCATAAGTCAATAAAATCTCCCTGTGAGTAGAGTGAGATAGACTCCCCCTGGGGAATTTCAGCAATTATTTCTGCCTTATAATCTTCATCCATTTCTTTGAACAAACTGATGGCCTCATCACGGTCCATAACTTTTCTGGTGATGGGAATATCTTCTGCTGCCAAGGACTCCATCTTTTTTTCAATAGTGGCTAGATCGTCAAGGGTAAATGGACGCTCATAGTCAAAATCGTAATAAAAACCATTCTCTACTGAGGGGCCGATAGTTACTTGTGCCGTAGGAAATAGCGATTTAACCGCCTGGGCCATGAGATGGCTGGCAGAGTGACGAATAATATCTAAAGCTTCTGGCGATTTATTGGTAATCAAGGATATTGTCGAATCTTTCTCCATTACCGTACTGAGATCAGCCAGCTCGCCGTCAATAACTCCAGCTAGAGAGGCTTTGGCCAAGCCTGGGCCTATTGCTGCTGCTACCTCTGCTAATGAGACAGGTGAGTCAAACTCTTTGCCGGTTCCGTCCGGCAGTGTGATGCAGATCATTTTCCTATACCCCAGATGCTTTTTTTATTGTCTGACATAAATCACTAACTATTTCCGTAATTTCTGTCAAGGAGTCACCCTCAACCATAACCCTGACTTTTGGTTCAGTGCCTGATTTTCTGACTAGAACCCGGCCCCGGTCTTTTAATTTTTCTGAAGTGGAGTTGATTGCCTTCTGGACGGCTTTGTTGCTAAGTGGATCGCTACCTGGCTCTATCACAACATTTTTTAAAATTTGGGGGACCACCTCCATCTTCGAGCCAAGCTCGGAGAGGGGTTTGTCACCATCGGCTATCAGTTCCAAGATTTTCAACGCCGAAACCAGACCGTCTCCAGTGGTGTTATGATCCATAAAGAGCAGGTGTCCCGACTGTTCGCCGCCTAGGTTAAAGCCGTTAGCCAACATATGCTCCAAGACATAACGGTCTCCCACCTGGGTTCGAACCAGATTCAGACTGTTTTTAGCCAGATACCGCTCCAGTCCCAGGTTTGACATAACAGTAGCAACAACACCGCCGCCACTCAGGGTTTTTTTCCGTTTCATGGCTATTGCACTCATAGCCAGCAGATGGTCACCATCTAAAATGTTGCCTTTTTCATCGCATATCAACAGGCGGTCAGCATCACCGTCTAAGGCGATACCTATATCTGCCCTTACCTCCAACACCTTTTTTTTGATCTGATTCGGGTGGAGGGAGCCAAAGCCATCGTTGATGTTCAGGCCGTTGGGGTTGTTGCCAATAGCAATAACCTCGGCGCCAAGCTCCCAAAAAATTGCCGGGGCAACTTTATAAGCGGCGCCATTGGCACAGTCAACCACAACTCTTAGGCCGGTAAGACGCAGGTTTTTTGGAAAGCTGTTTTTACAGAATTCAATGTAGCGACCACCTGCATCAGCAATTAAGGTGGCCCGGCCGATATGGGCATCTTCTGGTGGATAATGATCCATCTCTCCAGATAAGAGCACCCTTTCGATCTCAGCCTCCATAGCATCAGGTAGTTTCATGCCGTTGGTGTCGAAAAATTTAATGCCGTTATCACAGAAGGAGTTGTGCGAAGCAGATATAACCACACCGGCATCTGCCCTGAGAGCACGGGTCATGTAGGCAACGGCTGGTGTGGGTAGAGTTCCCAACTGTAGGCAGTGGATACCCATGGATGTGAAACCTGCCCTGAGAGCAGACTCAAACATATAACCCGATAGCCGGGTATCTTTGCCTATGACTACAGTGTGTCGACGATCATTTTTACGAAAGACATACCCTGCAGCCCTGCCCAGTTTCAGCACCTGTTCTGCTGTCATGGGGCTTACATTGGCCCGGCTACGAATTCCATCGGTACCAAAAAATTTCCGGTCCGATATTTTACCTGAACTTTTTACCATTGTTATAGGGTGCTCTCCAATTAATCCTTCTAACTGCCGTCTCTAGTGTTTATGCCACCAACCTCTGGTAACTTTCAGAGCTTCACAGGCTCCCTTTACATCATGGACTCGAAAAATATCTGCCCCAGCCAGACAACCAAATGCTGCAAGTAGATTACTGGCCCGGTCACGCTGTTCCGGCCTATCTTCTCCACTCAATTTACCAACAATTCTCTTCCGGGAAAGTCCCAATAAAATTGGTACCCCCAAACCACGAAAGGTTCGTTGTCGACGCATTAGCTCAAGGTTATGCTCTGCCGTCTTGCCAAAACCGATGCCTGGATCGACAATAATCCGCTCTTTTTTTATGCCGTTAGCCAGACAAAAAGTGATCCGCTCTGCCAGAAATCCGTACACCTCTGCCATAACATGGTGGTAGTGGGGTGCTCTCTGCATAGTGGCTGGTTCCCCTTGCATATGCATTAATATGATGGGGCAGTCGCTCTTGGCTAACAGATCCAGCGTCTCTTTTGCTTTATGTTTATCACCTAAACCTTGCAGAGCAGTAACATCGTTGATAATCGCTGCCCCAGCCTCAATACTGGCTGCCATAACCTCTGGTTTAGAGCTATCTATACTTATGGGAATTGATAGCTGGCTGGCAAGGGCTTTGACCACCGGTACAACAAGGTTTAATTCTTGTTCAGCAGTTACCTCGGTAGCTCCGGGCCGGGTTGATTCACCACCGATATCCAGTATAGCAGCTCCCTGTTCTGCCATCGCCAGACCCTGGTCTATGGCCTGTTCTACCGTGGTTCCGTCACCTGAAAATGAGTCTTTGCTAACATTTATAATCCCCATTACATGAGACTGGCTAAAGTCCAGTCGCCACTGCCGTTTGCTGGACTTGGTTCTCCACAACATCGTACTGTCTTTCGCAGTGTGGCCCTGTAGACTACTAGCCAGGGTTCCGGCTGGTTGTTTATGACCAGCCTGATCCAGTCTCTCTATCCATCCGTCAAGTCGAATACGGGATATTCGGCCTACACAGTGGATTGTCTTGTTAATAGAGACCAACTCCATCCCGGAAGGTGGATGTCCCCAACACTCCTGCCAGTGGTTTAGCCGCACCATCCACATGGTGTCTGCTGCCGCCAAATTGGGCAGGATTGGTTCTGCAAGACCCAGGACAGGCTCAAGCAGGGCACATAGAGTCACTAGTTATCGCTGCTCTCTTTATCATCATTTTTAGCCGTAAAATCTGGCTTTTTTTCCTGCTCTGCCTCAGGTTTTCCCTCATTAAGGTTTAATTTTGGTTTTGGTTTTGGTTTAAGAGCTTCGCCTAAAGGTATACCCTCCATCAATTTTATAACCTCTTCCGCATCGATGGTCTCCCGGTCGAGGAGGGCTTGAGCCATGTTCTCTAAAATCTCTGCTTTTTCAGTCAAGATATCTCTGGCCCGTTTGTCGTGGGAATCAATGATAGACCGGATCTCTTTATCAATGCTGCGTGAAGTCTCCTCAGATACACTCTTGTGCTGGGTGATCTCCCGGCCTAAAAAGATCTCCTCTTCATTCTCGCCGTATGAAATTGGCCCCATGCTTTCACTCATGCCAAAATCACATACCATCTTCCGGGCCAGATCCGTCGCCCGTTTAATGTCGTTGCTGGCTCCTGTGGTCATCTGATTCAGGCAGACCTGTTCTGCTATGCGTCCGCCCATCAAAACTGCAATGTTGTTCTCCAACTGCTGTTTGGTATAGGTGTAGCGATCTTCGGTTGGAAGCTGCATGGTCAACCCCAAAGCCCGACCTCGTGGAATGATGGTCACTTTATGTACTGGGTCGGTGTTGGGCAGTGCAGCAGCAACAATTGCATGTCCTGCTTCATGGTAGGCAGTGGTTCTCCGCTCTTTATCAGAGATGATTGCAGAGTTGCGGGGCTTGCCCATCATTATTTTATCTTTGGCAGCTTCAAGATCATCCATATCTACCAATTTTTTGTCGTATCTGGCAGCCCCAAGAGCAGCTTCGTTGACCAGGTTTGCCAAATCAGCACCTGAGAATCCTGGAGTACCACGGGCGATAACCTCAACATCAATTTTATCGTCAACCGGGACTTTATTCATATGAACCAGCAAAATTTGTGTGCGACCATTAATATCTGGGTTTGGCACATCAACCTGACGGTCAAAACGGCCAGGGCGAAGCAGTGCCGGATCTAGAACGTCTGGTCGGTTGGTGGCAGCGATTAAAATCACCCCTTCCGCCGACTCAAAGCCGTCCATCTCCACCAAAAGCTGGTTTAGGGTCTGCTCTCTCTCGTCATGTCCACCGCCTAGTCCGGCTCCACGATGGCGGCCAACAGCATCAATTTCGTCGATAAAGATAATGCAAGGGGCATTTTTCCGACCCTGTTCAAACATATCCCTAACCCTGGCAGCACCAACACCGACAAACATCTCAACAAAGTCGGAGCCAGAGAGGTTGAAAAACGGTACGTTGGCCTCACCGGCAATAGCACGAGCCAGCAGGGTTTTACCGGTTCCAGGAGGGCCGACCAGAAGAACGCCCTTTGGAAGTTTTCCTCCAAGGCGTTGAAATTTTTGTGGGTTTCTTAAGAAGGCGATAACCTCCTCAAGTTCCTCTTTGGCCTCTTCGATACCAGCAACATCAACAAATGTTACTTTGTTCTGCTTATCATCGTTGAGCATCTTGGCTTTGGATTTGCCAAATGACATAGGTCCACGACCGCTGCCGCCTCCCTGCATCTGGCGCATGAAGAAGATCCAAACACCGATCAGAAGCAACATTGGGAACCAGCTAATCAGGAGGGTCAGCATCAATGATGCCTCTTCAGGAGGCCGGGCGTTGATGTTGACCTTCTTCTCTCTGAGCAGACGTACCAGATCGGGATCTTCAGGAGTATAGGTGCTAAAGGTTCCTCCATCGGACAGAACGCCGTTTAGGGTCCTGCCCTGGATGGTAACGTCGGTTACCCGTCCTTGCTCAAGCTGGTAGTTAAATTCCGAAAATGGAATTTGATGACCTTGTCCAACTGGCTGGTTGAACAGGTTGAAAAGCATGATCATCAACATACCGATGACCAGCCACAAAGCGATGTTTTTATAGAAGCTGTTCAAAAAAAACTCTCCCGGACGCTTTTTGCACCCACGACATTGAATAAAAAGTAATCTAAGATAGGGTATTTAATACACTTCATCAACCAATTAAGATATTTTTTCCGTGATTATTGGCGATTTATAGCCAGTATAATTCAGCAATTAATAATTTAATCCCTTAAAAACTGCTGCAAAAAGCTATTTTTTTTGGTTATGCCGTGGTTGTTATCCTGATATTTGTCCAGTCAGATAGTCTGGCATAGTGTTACATATTTTGTCTTGGTGAAGTTCTCTCACCGCAAAAAACAAGCCGTTTATCTCCTTTGCTGATTTTTAGGCCACGAATTCTAATTTCTCCCTGCTTTTGTTTGGATCTGACCAGGGTAATAAACTCCTGACCGGCTTTTTCACTTGGTGGATGGTCAGATTTTGTAACGGTTTTCTGACAGCGACGCAGGGCGAGAATTACCAGTTCATCCGGCATGGTAATCATGGCAGCCTGATTTATGGTCAAGCCCTGCTCTGTCACTCTCTCTTCCATATCAGGCCACCGCTGTTCAAGTGACCACTCAAGAGCCTCCTGGGCCTGGGCGATCCGCTGGGTTGTCGCGGCAATTCGCTCCATGGTATTCGGCTCTAGACTGGAGAGCAGGGGGAGAACCTTGTGGCGTAAATATGCTCGGCGGTAGTCGGTATTCTGGTTGCTTGGATCTTCTCGCCACTCAATGTTTTGTATACGCAGCCAATTTTGAATCGTCACCCGGTCCATTGTCAGCAGTGGGCGTATCAACTTAATGGCTGTGGCGTTTTCCAAGCTTCGCACCGCTGCCATGGCTCTAAGACCTGTCAAACCGCTGCCTCTGATCAGTCGGTCCATAAAAGTTTCGACCTGATCATCCTGATGATGCCCGGTTGTTAGACAGTTGGCAGAAAATTCAGTTGCAGTTTTAATTAAAAAATTATATCTAGCTTGCCGGGCCTGGGCGGGCAAGTTGCCATTTGCAGGGGTGGCGGCCCAGAGTTCAACAACAGACTCAAGGCCCAGATCTCTGGCTGCATTTTCGACAAAACGACGATCTTCGGCAGAATCACTTCGAAGGTTATGGTCAAAATGGGCCACCAGCAAACGGTTTTTTCCTGCTCCGGTAAATAGTTCACACCGGGATAAAAAGTGCATCAGAGCTACGGAGTCAGCACCTCCAGAGACCGCAACTACAACTCTTGATCCGGCAGGAAAAAGCTGCAAGGCATTTTTATTGAACTGACGCTGTAGGGCGGTAGCTGTTTTGCTTTGTTTAAGAATTTACTGCTCTCCTGCCCGTTCTTTGATTTTCTCAAGCCGTTGCTTGGCTAATGGTACAGCGGTTGATGTTGGGTAGTCGTTAACAAGCCGGGTGAGGCTGATCCGGGCGTTCTCCATGTCTCCAAGCTCGTAAAAAGAGAAACCAATTTTTAGAAGGCAAGGTGGAACCTTGGTGCTGTTGGGCCAGCGTACCAGGACGTTGTTAAACGCTTGCAGAGCTTCCGGGAACTGTTTCTGCACATAGTGTAGCTCGCCGATCCAATACTGGGCATTGTCGGCAAGATTATCGTTGGGAAACCAGGTTAAAAATTGGTTGAACTCCTGTAGTGATTCAGGAAAATGTCTCGCCAGAAGTTTTTGATAGGCACTGTCATAGGTCTCCCGTGATGAGGCGGGGGTGGTGTCCTTAATGGTAACTTCTGCCGGTGTGGTTTTAAGCTCTGGAATTGGTGAGCTGACCACTGGCGTTGGCTGTTGCTGCTGTTTTGCTGTTGTGGCTACGGCAAGTTGAGTCTGGGGAGTTGAGGTAACAGGAGTGCTGCCCATATCGGTGGTTTCGAAAGATGAGAGACGGTTGTTTAGCTGTTGGTTTGCATGTTGAGCCATCTCAAGACTGCCACGGAGTTCATTGACCTCACTTTCCAGTAGGGCAAGACGGTTCTCAAAACCGGAAATTGCTTTGCTTTGGATGCTGTCAGCTTTTTTTACCTGCTTCTGTATATCTGCAATCGCCCCCTTCCAGGAGGCGGTAGATGAGCTATAGCTGGAGGTTCCGCCACCAGTCGCTGGTTTTGGCTGGACGCCTATTGTACAGCCACCGAGAACAAAAAATGTCCCTAGGAACAGGATATGCCATTTTTTAGAAAATGTCGGCATGGTCATGAAAAAACTCCCAAAACTATCTTATGTTGATCTCAGCCCGGCGGTTTTTTGCCCATGAGTATGAGTTGTGACCTCTAATCATTGGCCGCTCTTTACCGTAGGATATCGCCTGAATCCGGTCTGGGTCTACTCCGCGAGCAGTTAAAAATCGTACAACAGCTTCAGCTCTCTGCTGCCCGAGTGCCAGGTTATACTCTCTGGTTCCCCGTTCATCACAGTGGCCTTCAACTATAATGTCTCTATGTTGCCTGCTGAGCCAGCCAACATTTTTTTCAAGTAGTTCAGTGGCCTCAGCATTAAGTATGGCAGAGTTCAGGGCAAAGTGGACTCGCCGTTCAGTTGTAACTGTGTCCCAGTTTCCCCTATTGGCCATCCCTTGATGGTCTAGATCATCACTGCCTCCACCTGGTCGGTTTAGGGCAGTTCCTGATTCATTTGGCTGCAGACCGCTGCCTGTACCATTTGCATCCTCTGATGCCGATTGGTCTTGGTCAGATTGTGGGGCTTTTGGGGTTGATGAACAACCAGCTACGAGTCCCATCAATAGAGCTGCACAAATCAAAGAGTTTAAGGATTTCATGCTATTTCCTTCGTTATATAAAGTTACCAGCGAATGAGACGTAATTTTTTTGTTAAGCCAATAGCTACTGAATAAGTGGTGACCATGATGGGTCAGAGCCGTCCAACTTTTTTTCCAGTTTCATTAATCGCTCATTATGACCTGTTAAATCAATCGTGTAAAGCCGTGTCTGATTGCTTATCTGTCTGGAAAAGAGAATTACCCGACCATTTGGTGCCCAACTTGGTGATTCGTCCATCCAGGAGTCAGTTAAAATACGGCTTTTTTTACCTTCTGGGTCTATGACTGCAATTCTAAACTGCCGGTCACCACCACGAACATAAGCTATATAATCTCCTCTAGGCGACCAGGCCGGGGCAGCGTTATAAGGGCCGTCAAAGGTGATGCGACGGACATTTTTACCGTTTATGTCCATAATATAGAGCTGTGGGGTCCCTGAACGGTCGGAGTTGAATACCAGCTTTTTGCCGTCTGGAGACCAAGAGGGTGAGGTATCAATACCGCTACTTCTGGTGATACGGGTTAATTTATTTGATTTTAAATCTTTTAAATAAATCTCAGCATTTCCGTCTTTAGTTAGAGTTAAAGCCATTTTTTTGCCGTCTGGAGACCAGGCAGGAGCGCTATTCAAACCAGGATAGTTCCCTTGTGGTTCTCTTTTGCCGGTGTAGAGGTCCCAGCGGAAGATTCTCGGCGGACCCTGTTCATAGGAGACAAAAAACAGATGTTCCCCGTCTGGTGAGAAGCGGGGGGTCAATACCAGATTACGGCCTTTGGTTAGATCCACACGGTTTTCACCATCTTGGTCCATTAAAGCCAGCCATTTTTGATCACCTTTTTGGGCAACAAAAGCTATACGGGAGGTGAAATAGCCCGACTCTCCAGTTAAACGGGTGTAGATCTCATCTGCTACCCGGTGGGCCATATGCCGCCAATCACGAAGCGGAGCGGTAAACCGTTTGCCTTTTCCAACAGTCGAGCCGCTATAGACATCGTAGAGATAAAAATCTACCAGCAGATGTCCGCTTTTCTCCATCACTGCACCAGAAATCAACGCTTCAGCTCCAATTAATCGCCAATTTCTGTAGTGGGGTCTGTATTTCCATAAATTTGTGCTAGATTGCAGATAAGATTTTTCGTCTAAGGGTTGGAAGAGGCCAGAACGTTCCAGGTCGGCAGTTACCACAGCAGTGATCCGGCGGCCAATATCATCAGAACTGCTGACACTCTCTTTTATTTTTCCCTGGGAGGTGAGATTGACAAAGGTTGGAATAGCTATAGGCAGAGGCTCCTGTCCACCTTTGGTAATATCAATTACCATTCCTGCCCGTGCATGATTAATGGTAAATATAGTAGTCAGTAAAAACAAGAGTATAACTACATAAGCATCGATACGGTTTTGCTGGATGCTTTGAGCAAAGAAACATTTTTTTGCCATGGATACAATATCACCTGTATTTATTCTGCTAATACTATCTAATCTATTAAAATTTTTAGTTAACGTAATGTAGCACACTGTTTAACCAAACCGATAGGTTAACTAGCTGAAAATTTATTTTTTTTGATTAAGATCGGGGGCTTTGCTTCCAAATTCTAGACTAACGCACTATTTTTTTAATTAATGCCATTGGTTTGCAGTAGAGTGCCTATAAGAGTTCAGCATTAATTTTATCGGATATTTTTTGGTATGTTGTTTAATTCAAGCGTATTTTTTATATTCATCGCCATTTTTTTTCTATTTTGGCCCTTAGCCAAACAGAAGAAAAATCTCCGTTTTGCCTATCTTATAACCGCATCTTTCTTTTTTTATGGCTGGTGGGATTACCGCTTCCTGTTTTTGATTATAGCTAGTGGTCTTCTCGATTACCTGTTGGCTTTTAGGATAGCTAAAAGCAGTAGTCTGCCAAAAAAACGTTTTTTTCTTTTTGCCTCACTGCTTGGCAATATTGGCTCTTTAGCATGTTTTAAATATCTCGGATTTTTTGCCGAAAACCTTAGCCTGCTGCTGGCAGGAGTCGGCATTGAGGCATCTCTCCATGAGAACATTCCAGCATTTATGTTGATACTGCCAATTGGTATAAGTTTTTATACCTTTCAATCAATGAGTTACACCATAGATGTCTATTTTGGCCGTATCAAGCCAACTGATAATATCCTGCACTTTTTTGCTTATCTGGCGATGTTCCCCCAACTGGTTGCTGGCCCTATTCTCAGAGCGAAAGATATTCTTCCCCAGCTTCTGGTCAACCGGAGTATAAGCGAAGCCGAAAGATGGTCGGCTCTCCAGAGGGTGGTTTTCGGCTTTTTCAAAAAGGTGGTTATAGCAGATAATCTAGCACCAATTGTCGCCGCCGGTTTTGCTTCAGATCCTGACAGTGGTACCGGTCTTTACTGGTGGTTTATAGTTACTGCGTTTGCAGTGCAGATCTACTGTGATTTCAGCGGCTACAGTGATATTGCTATTGGGATTGCCAAATGGATGGGTTATGACTTCAAGACCAACTTCAACCATCCATACATAAGCAGGTCTTTACGTGAGTTCTGGACCAGATGGCACATATCCCTCTCAAGCTGGTTTCGAGACTATCTCTACATTCCGTTAGGGGGAAGCAGCAGAGGCTCCTGGCACAGTTATATAAATCTATTTGTGGTTTTTATCATCTCCGGTTTTTGGCATGGAGCAGCATGGAACTTTATTGTCTGGGGTATGTTGCATGGCCTGTTTCTCTCATTAGAGCGTTTAAGTGGTTGGCCTGGAAGGATAAGTGGCTGGTGGGGTGGAGGTCTGCTGGCAACAATTCTGGTTATTATCCAGGTCTGGATCGGTTGGGTGTTTTTCAGGTCTGAAAGTTTTTCACAGGCCGTGGATATTCTAACCATGATGTTTACTCTTCAAGGCGGGCTGAGTTTTGGCGGCGTGGGTCTATCTATCTCTTGGCAACATCTCCAGGTTGGCGGGTTAACCATGGCCATCATATTTTTTCGTGAGTTATATGTGGGTTATAGTGAAAGGAGCGGTAAAAGCTGGACTATTTTGGAGAGCAGAGTGTTCGGCCCGCTTTTTCTAGCGGTTTTGATTGTGGTCTCTATTTTTTTTAGGGGGGCTGGCGATGAGTTTATCTATTTTCAATTTTAGAAAGGCCAGGTCAATAAATAATGATCATTTTTAAGGAGCGATTGATCCTGACCTTGCTACTGTTTACCGGTTTGATGTTTGTAACTGTTTACATTATCAAACCGCAGCCGGTATGGGGCAGCAAACACTATCTTTTTTATAAAAAGAAATTAAACGCCCCGCCCATACACAATATAGTAATTGCCGGTGACTCCAGGGTTCTGCGGGATCTATCTCCATTAGAACTTGGTAAAGAGGTAGGGTTAGATTATAAAATAACCAATTTTGGGTTCTCTTTTACCGGGCTCAACCCTTTAATGTATCCAGAAATTGAGAAAAAACTTATTGGTGACGGCTCTTTTAGGATGATTTTAATTGGTGTTGGGCCAAGAATGTTTCTTGAATCCCTATCTGGAAATCCGGAGATGGTTAGCTACCGGGAGGCGTCCTGGTTTAAGGTGTTAACCGCCCAACTCGACAAATATCTAACACCTACCAGCTTTGACTTGGCTTTTAAAAACATAAAAAGTGCATGGTCTGGAACTCCTAGGCATGGGTTTTTTGAGGAGGAGCGTGAAAATGGCTGGCTGGCAGGTTGGCGGTATCCCCTTGATGAAAACCGGGCTGAGGAGTTCTATCTAAATACCTTTAAAAAGGAGAAGGTCTCCAATACAATAATAGATGCTACCTTCAGACAGTTAAGAGCATGGCGGCAAAAAGGGATTAGGGTGGTAGGCTTTCGCCCACCTGTAAGCCCAAGGATATATCAGATTGAGCAGCAGTTGAGTAATTTTGATGAGATGGATTTTGTCGCAAAGTGGCGGGCCAATGGCGGAGATTGGCTAGATATGCCTATGGCCGGCTACAAAACATATGATGGCAGCCACCTTGAAGTGGAGTCGGCTATTAAGTTTAGCAGAGCCATCGGGCTTCGTTTAAAACAGGAACAACTTCTAGGTCCCTGGTTTTGAAAAAGTCGCCGGTTTTATCTTTACGTGGTATAGTGTTGTCTATTGTTTAGATCTTGATCAATAATTTAGATTAAGGCTGAGTATTATATAGTTTTTGAGAATTATTTATTGAGTTTAACTTTGGAGTGACTGGTAATGGCAATTATTCGTATATTAGACGCTGCTCCGGGGATGGTTTTAGCTGCCGATGCTCAAGATATGAGCGGTCGTATGCTCCTTGGTGCTGGTAAGGAGATCACAGCCAAGCATTTAAAAACATTTAGAACCTGGGGTGTAACTGAGATTGATGTCCAGGATTCGGCAGAAGGGGAAAAGAGGGCTGCTGTTGATACAAAGGCTGATGAGAGTGTCACAAAACAGGCCCAAGAACATTTTTGCCAGAACGACCTCGGTAACCCGTTGATTGCAGAGCTGTTTAATAACTGTATTGTCCAAATGCAAAAACAGCCACAGAAAAAATCTTCAGTAAAACCTGAGGCTGATAAAAAGCCTGCACGCCGCCAACTACCACAAAGCTCCAGAGGACAGGTATCTCGCTATGGCCGTCGTTGATTTAGATAGTATAATTGATTCTGAAAGCCAGATAGCCTCATTTCCAGCTATCGTTCCCCGTATTCACAAAGCGGTTGATGACCCCCGTGGGTCTATGGATACTGTTGGTAGAATCATCACTGAAGATCCAGCACTATCGGCCCGCCTGCTTAAAGTAGCCAACAGTTCGTTTTATACCAGCCCTTTTCCGGTAAAGTCCATCTCCAGGGCGTTGACCATGATTGGCACCAAGCAGCTCAAGGATCTGGTGACAGCTATCTATACTGTTAAAATGTGCTCAAAATATGCAAGAAAACAGATAGATATGGACTCCTTTTGGCGGCACAGCATAGCTTGTGGCGTTGCAGCAAGGGTAATCGCTACTGCAAAACGGATTATGAATACTGAGCGGTTCTATCTGGCTGGTCTGCTACATGATGTTGGCCATTTGATTATCTATACCAAGTTGGTAAAACATACTGAAGAGCTATCGAAAAGATGCAATCTTGGTAAAGAGCCTGTTTATAAATTAGAGCGTGAGCTATTGGGTTTTGACCATGCAGAGGTTGGTGGACGACTGCTAAAAAAGTGGCAGCTACCTGATGAACTGGTTGGCCCGGTTATGTACCACCACACCCCATCACAAGCTCCGGACTTTCAAATGGAGACAGCAATAATCCATGTTGCTGAAATTGTAGCATCTAGTATGCTTTATAGTAGTCGAATTGAAACCAAAGTACCACCACTAGACCCAGCAGCATGGGATCTGATAGGTACACCTCTAAGTGCAGTGCCAACTATTCTTGAACAGGTTAAGGTGCAGTTTGAGGATGCTGTGAAGATGTTTTCATAAGGCAGCTCATGAGCAGTGAAAATGTTGGTAAATCATCCAAGCTCGAAGAGCGGATTGAGTTTCTAGAGGTTGCCAATCGGCAGCACGCGTTTACCATGGAGCTGGCTGCCTCCATGGTCCATTTTCATGGCAGGCTCAGCCACACCCGTGACATCAATTCCATACTTGAAGAGTCGCAAAAATTTCTAAGGCGGCTGCTCTTTGATTTTAAGGCAATGGCCTATTTCACTGTGGATGAAGAAGATGCCAGCTTCCACTTGGTAATGTGTTCCCCAGATGATAAATCTGCAGAGATTCAAGGTCTGGGTGATATGTTAATTGATTCTGGTGAGTTTGCCTGGGCTTTAAATCAGCATCGTGGTTTGATAACCCAAAGTAAATTTTGGGGGCACTCGGTATTTCTACACCAATTAGCCACTGATGATCGTATTCGGGGGATGTTTGTGGGAGTTGTCAATCTTGGTGGCGAGGTAATTTCCAACTCATTTCTTGACCTTTTTTCCATTGTTTTTCGTAACACTGCCTATGCTCTAGAGAGTGCAGAGTTATACCGGATGCTAGACGATCACAACAAAAATCTAGAGGCCCGTGTTGATCAACGCACCGCTGAGTTGAATGCTGCAAACAGTGATTTAGAGAAGGCCAACCTTTTTGTTCGCAATACTTTTGGCCGTTATATGTCTGATGAGGTGGTTGCCTCAATTTTGGATACGCCAGAAGGTACAGCTCTTGGTGGAGAGCGTAAAGAGGTCACGGTTTTGATGAGTGATCTTAGGGGATTTACGGCACTTAGTGAAAAGCTGGACTCTCAAGAGGTTGTTACCATCTTGAACATGTATCTTGAAGTAATGACCGAGATAATTCTAAAATATTACGGCACAATCATTGAGTTTCTCGGTGATGGCATTCTGGTCATCTTTGGTGCACCAATCACCCGTAGCGAAGATGCTACAAATGCGGTGGCTTGTGCGCTGGAGATGCAGCTTGCCATGCCGATTGTAAACGCCAGAAACCGGCAAGGTGGCCACCCTGATCTTGCCATGGGCATCGGCATTAATACCGGGGCTGTTGTTGCTGGTAATATTGGTTCAGAAAAACGCAGCAAATACGGTGTAGTTGGCTCCGCAATCAACTTTGCCGCCCGGATAGAGTCATCAACTATTGGTGGTCAGCTTTTGATCTCAGAGAGCACCAAGCAAAAGTGTGGTTCAATGTTGAGGATTGATGATATTCTTGAAATTCAACCAAAGGGTATTTCCAATAGCGTAAATATCTATAATATCGGAGCCATTGGCGGAGAGTATAATATTACCCTGCCGGAGCCGATTGCTGATGGTTTTCAATCCATACCATCAGGAGTGACAGTTGAATTTGTAATTTTAAAAAATAAAAATGCTGGCTCCATGAATCTTACTGGTCAAATAGTTGGTTTGACAAAAAAATCGGCTAAAATCAAAAGTGATGCTAAATTAGAGAAGCTGCAAAACCTGAAACTGGCTCTATATAACAGTGGTACTGAAATTACTCGGGAGCTATTTGGCAAGGTAGTTGGTGTAGCAGACAAAGAGATTGTAGTTGCCTTAACAGCTATTCCAGATAGTGCAGCAAGGTTTTTCAAAGAGGTTCTCTCAAACTAGTCAAAAGTCTTTTATTCACGGAATGGGTTTGGGAAGGGTGCGTAGCTCTTGCCAATTTGGTGTGTGGGGCAAAGCCCCGCAAAAGCATCAAAAAATACCACTACGACTACGGTGCTGGAGAAAATGGTCTGCCAAAACAATAGCAGCCATGGCTTCAGCAACAGGAACCGCCCGTATTCCAACACAAGGATCGTGTCGGCCCTGGGTGGCAATCTCCTGGGCTTTCCCTTCAGTATCAATAGTTTTCTTGGGAATATTTATTGAAGAGGTCGGTTTTACTCCAACCCTGACAATAAGATCTGCACCGCTGGAAATACCGCCTAGAATACCCCCGGAAAAGTTGTTTAAAAATTTAACTCCACCACTTTTTTTGGCGTCTGGGACCATCTCGTCAGCCATTGCTGAGCCGGTCCCCCTTCCTGCCGCCATGCCTGCACCAATCTCAACCCCCTTTACCGCATTTATACTCATCATTGCTTTGGCTAAATCAGCGTCAAGGCGATCAATAACCGGTTCGCCCCATCCTGCTGGAACCCCTTTGGCGACAACCTCTAAAATAGCCCCTACAGAGTCCCTCTGTTTTAGAATTGAGTTCAGCAATTTTTCAAACCTGGGAATCGCTGCTGCATCAGGAGAGAAAAATGAGTTGTTGCCAACCTCAGACCAGTCCCAGTTATTTCTGTCTATCTCTTCCTCGCCAATACTGATAATAGCACCACGAACATATACACCTACGTGGTGCAGAAGTTTTTTGGCAACAGCACCTGCTGCCACACGCATAGCTGTCTCTCTGGCTGAAGAGCGGCCTCCACCACGATAATCTCGTACACCATATTTTTTGAAATATGTGTAATCAGCATGTCCTGGCCGGAAGGTGTTTTTGATTTTAGTATAATCTTTAGAGCGTTGGTCGGTATTTTCAATTAACATTCCGATGGGTGTGCCAGTTGTTACCCCTTCAAAAACACCGGATAAAATTTTAACTTTATCACTCTCTTGGCGTTGCGTAGTAAAACGGCTTGTTCCAGGACGGCGACGGTCCAAATCCTCTTGAATATCAGCCTCGCTCAAGGCCATTCCAGCAGGACAGCCATCAACAATAGCTCCAATTGCCGGGCCGTGGCTTTCGCCAAATGTTGAATAACAAAAAAGACGTCCAAAACTATTGGCCGACATAATCAATATCCTTTCAAACTAATAGATGGGCAGGGGAGGGCTTGCCTCACTGCTGGGTGTGGGCAAATCCCACGGTTTTGCCTTTTATCTTTCAAACCAAATTCAGCAATTATTCATACATCACTGGTGCAAACTCTTGATTCACCAGGCATATCAGAAAAAAGTCTCATAACCAGAATGTGACATCGATTTTTCCTGATTCATCAGACAAAACTATATCTTATAACATTAATGCACGTCCAACTGCCGAATCTAGGCTTAAAAAAGGGTGTTCAGGTGCCTGCATGGCCTGCAAAAAAAATTGACCCGGACACTCTATAAATATCCGGGTCAATTTAAAAACCTGTTTAATCCGGTTGCTAGCTAATCTAGTTCAACAGCCTTCATGCCAACCACGTTATAGCCAGCATCAACATGCATAATCTCGCCAGTAATGCCAGAACCAAGATCCGATAGCAGCAGAAGTGCTGAATTGCCTACCTCATCTTGAGTTACATTCCGCCTAAGAGGGGAGTTGTCCCGGTTCCAGTTAAGGATCTCTTTAAAATCTCCTATGCCTGCTGCAGCAAGGGTTTTTATCGGTCCGGCAGAGATAGCATTTACCCGAACTCCTGATGGACCAAAATCAACAGCTAGATAACGGACACTTGCTTCCAAGGCAGCTTTTGCCACACCCATTACATTATAATGGGGAATGACCCGCTCTGCACCTAGGTAGGAGAGAGTAAGTATGCTGGCACCAGGATTAAGCAGAGGTGCTGCTCGCTGGCATACTGCTGTCAATGAGTATGCTGAAGCCTCAAGGGCAATACGAAAACCCTCTCTGGAGGTGTTATAAAAATGGCCGGTTAATTCAGCTTTATTGGCAAAAGCTATTGAGTGGACAATAAAATCGATGCCTCCCCATCTCTCTTTTACCTGCTCAAATACTGCGTCAATCTGAGCATCATCATTTATATCACAAGGCATAACAAAGGTTGAATTAACCTGCTCTGCAAGAGGAATTACCCGTTTTTTAAGTGGCTCACCCAGGTAGGTGAAAGCCAGTTCAGCCCCCTCACGATGACACGCTTGTGAAACCCCCCAGGCTATACTGCGATCGTTAGCCAGACCAAGAATCAAGCCTTTTTTTCCATCCAACAACCCCATAATAAGATCCCTTGAATATGTTGGTATATTTATAAAAAAACTACACTGTACAGCATAACAAAATATAGCTGTTTTTAAAACATAGATCTATAACTCTTCTATATATTAGCTTAGAAACTGCGGATGGAGAAGTGTGCTTATGACTGCAGCTTCATGGATCATAGTTTATCTCTCTGATCGTTAAGTCTAAAGCCGCTGAGTTTATGTTGAGATATTTTTTTCCCAAGAGCCAACACCTTGAATGTCTCTCCCATGCCCTCAGGTAGTATCAACCTTAATACCGCCTCCTTTAGATTGCCAATATCCACCCCTTCTAAACTACGCAACATTTCTAAACGTTCTAAGATTCCCAAACTTTGGAGAAACCAGCCTTGGCTTGTATAACCAGCCAGCTCAAGTTCAGATGCTCTGCCAGCCTCTACAATTGCTGTAAAATCGACATGGGCTGTGATATCCATCTCACCCGGATTGGCTAAAGGGTCATCAATACGAACGTGCTTTAAATGGCCGGTTAAAGTACCATTTTCTCGTAGCGGGGTATAATAATCTTTTTGTGGGTGACCATAATCAATCAACAGAACCAGACCCTGCTGCAAAACCTCTCCAGCCTTTTTTATCCACTGTTGACCGGCAATTCCAACTTCTGTACGGCTCCCAGGGGTTAGAGTTATGTTGCGAGATGTGAAATAATCATCTGCTATCTCAGCCGATAAAGGTTGTAAAACGGTGGTAAAGTCACCATTTTCATTTACGCAAACCCCAACCTCAGACAAGCCGTCAGGGGTCTGCTCAAGCCAATGGACAGGGAGTGCATCAAGAAATTCGTTTGCAAAAATTACCCCTACAATTGAATTATCAGCAATATTATTCAAATCTTTATGCCACTTGGCTTTGGCTATTACCCCTGATTCTTTTAGGGTTTTTTCCTGTCTGTCTTTGAAATCCTGGCTTATCTCAATAAGCTCATAACTAATTGTGCTGTAAAATTTGGGAAAACGTTTTGCTGTAAGTAGAATATCCTGAGCTAAACGGCCACTACCCGGCCCCATCTCTATTAGTTGGAATTTTGTTGGTGAACCCATTAACTGCCACAGCTCAACCATCTGTAGTGTTAGTAGCTCGCCAAATAGTGAAGTTAATTCTGGTGAGGTAATAAAATCTCCTTCGACACCCAGTCGCTCACCTACTGTCATGTAGTAACCCTTTTGCGGGTGGTAGAGAGCATGTCTCATATACTGGGCGTATGAAATGGAGCCGCCAGCAGCTTGAATTATTTTTTTTAGCTCGGTTTTCATGAATATATCCGGTTTTGAGATATTGCAGAGCTTAGCCCCCACACTCCATTGGGAATGGCAGGTCATCTTCAATATAGATTCGGCATTTTGGCGTGAATCAAGAGGCTGTGCCAATGATGTGCGAACAACTACCGAAGAGCCAAGCAAATGAATAAAAACTATATTATGAGCACCTTAAACGAAAAAAGCACGGATAACTCTCCGTGCTTTTTTCGTTATTTATAGTGTTGTAACTAAAAAATCTACTGAAACATCCGAACCGTAGTCTCAGTCCAACTAAGTAGAGAGCCAGGAAATACACCCCAGACTAGCATGATCACACCGCTCATCACAATTACGGCCTGGCTTGCAGAACTAACCGGCATGCTAAAATCTGACTTAGCTTCGTCAAAATACATATATTTAACAACACGAAGATAGTAAAAAGCACCAACAGCAGAGAACAGAACGCCAGCTATAGCGATTGATATCATGCCAGCTTTAATCGCAGCCATAAATATATAGAGCTTACCAATAAACCCAGCGAGTGGTGGAATACCTCCCATGGAGAACATAAACGTTGCCATAAGAACCGCAAGAAAAGGCCGTTTTTTTGCTAAACCTTTAAAGTCGGTGAGTTCATCACCAATTCCGCCTCTGTTTAGTATCAATATCAGAGCGAAAGCACCGGTGTTCATGATGATATAGATGGTCAAATAGAGCAGCACGCTCTGGTAGCCGTCACTGGTGCCTGTGGATAGGCCAATAAGTAAAAATCCAACATGCCCTATTGATGAGTAAGCCAACATACGTTTAATGTTGGTCTGAGCTATAGCAGCAAAAGAGCCAACCGCTAGTGAGGCAATCGCCAAGAACTGCAGCAACGGCCCCCACTGCGAGTGTAGGGCAGGAAAGGTGATAATCAACACCCGGTAGAGAACCGCAAAAGCTGCAACCTTAGGCATTGACGCCATAAATGCAGTAACCGATGTGGGAGCACCCTCATAGACGTCTGGTGCCCACATATGGAACGGAGCAGCAGCAACCTTAAAACTTAAACCACCGACTATCATCACCATGCCTAAACCAACAGCAGGAGTGACATGACCATGAGAGTTGGCCAAAGCCTCTGCTATACCAGTATATGATACAGTACCAAATGAGCCGTAGATCAGCGATATACCATAGAGCAGTATGCCGGAAGCCAAAGAGCCAAGGATGAAATATTTAAGACCAGCTTCACTGGATTTTTGATCATTGCGTTTAAATGCCGCAAGAACATAGATGGAGAGAGACATCAGCTCTAGACCTAGATAGAGCATGACAAAGTCACCGCTGGATACCATGAACATGCCGCCAAGCATGGAGAATAGGGTAATTACATAATACTCTCCACCATCCATTTTGTTGTCATGTACATAGTTAAACGATATAAGCAGAGGCAGAACCGTTGCTATCAAAAGCAGCAGCTTCATGTAGCGAGCAAAGGTGTCATCGACAAACATGCCGCCAAAGGTCGTCTCTCCAGTGCCGCCACCGATCATAATCGCAAGTGCAGCCAGGCCTATGCCAAAAATTGACATCCAACCAATGGTTCCACGTCCCTCTTTACCATACCAGGCACTCATCAACAGCAGGGCCATGGCAAGGAGAGCAACCAATATCTCTGGCAACATAAGGCCCAGGCTTATATCAGGCATTTGTACGGGCATTTTTTCTCAGCACTCTCTAGAAAAATTAATCATTATTCCCAACCAAACAAAATGTCTGGTCTTCATGTCCCACTTTAATACATCGATACTGCAGCAGTTCCGGCTTTAATTGTGTGTGCCTGAGCCAATAGCTGCTCTACAGAGGTGTGCATAATCTCAAGAAACGGCCCAGGATAGAAACCGATCCAGAAAATTAGAATGATCAGAGGGGCAAAAATCGCCATCTCTCTTCTATCCATATCTTTTAATGCTTGTACCTCATCACTATGTATAACTCCAAAGAAAACTTTCTTATAGAGCCACAACATATACGCTGCACCCAATACCAAACCTGTGGTTGCAACAATTGCTACCCCTTTGTTGGCTAAAAATGCACCGAGGAGAATTAAAAACTCACCTACAAAACCGTTGGTTCCTGGCAATCCAACCGCAGCCATGGTAAACAGCATGAAAATTACAGCATAGACCGGCATTACGTTAACAACACCGCCAAACTTGGCAATCTCTCTGGTATGCATTCGGTCATAAATAACTCCAACCAGCAAGAAGAGACCGCCTGCAACAATACCATGGTTGATCATCTGTAAAATTCCACCTTCAAGACCCTGCTGGTTGAAGGAGAAAATACCGATGGTTACAAAACCCATATGGGAGACTGATGAGTAGGCTATAAGCTTTTTAAGATCTTTCTGCATCAAAGCTACCAGTGCAGTATAGACAACCCCAACCAACGACAGGCCAAAAATCAGCGGAACAAAATAACGGGCTGCATCCGGCAACATTGGTATGGAGAAACGGAGAAAACCGTATGCACCCATTTTCAGTAGAATACCAGCAAGGATTACCGAGCCTCCTGTTGGTGCCTCAACATGGGCATCTGGTAGCCAGGTGTGGAAAGGCCACATTGGTACTTTTACCGCAAAGGAGACAAAGAATCCCAAGAAGAGCCAGATCTGGAGGTTAAACCCCAATGGTGCATTCATCAAATCCGGTATGGAGAAAGTTCCTGCGGTATATTTCATTACGATAATGGCGATCAGCATCAAAACTGAACCGGCCAAAGTATACAAGAAGAACTTTAGTGCGGCATAGACCCGGTTAGGACCGCCCCAGATCCCAATCAATAGGAACATTGGGATCAGCATCGCCTCCCAGAGAATATAGAAGAGGATAAAATCCAGAGCACAAAAGACACCGATCACAAAAGCTTCAAGTGCCAGGAAGGCAATCATGTACTCTTGAACCATCTTCTGTACTGATTTCCAGGAAGATAGGATACATAACGGGGTCAAAAAGGTGGTCAGTAGAACAAATGGCAGACTTATGCCGTCAACACCCATACGGTAGGTGATGCCATATGCAGGCAGCCACTCAGACTCTTCAAGAAACTGAAAAGCTGCTGTGCTGCTGTCAAAATCGATCAAAAGTCTCAGGCTCAGAACAAAGGTCGCCAAAGAGACAATTAGAGCAATATAGCGGGCAGTGTTTGCGTTATTCCTGGCGGCAATAATAATCGCTAAAACACCGGCCAAAGGAAAAAATGTTACCAGACTCAACATTACCTATACGTCCCACCCATTAAGAGTAAACGGTTACTAGAACCAAAAGACCAACAATCATAGCAAAAGCATAGTGGTATACGTAACCTGTCTGTACACCCTTAAACCATTGCGCCACGCGACCACAGGTTGCAGCAATACCGTTCACACCATAACCATCAATGATGGTTATATCACCGGTCTGCCATAACCCTCTGCCAATTGCTTTAGCCGGTTCTACAAATATCTTGTCGTACAGCTTATCAAAGTACCATGCATTCAAAAGGAACTTATAGATACCCAAATATGTCTCAGCCAAAATTTTCGGCAGTGTAGTTACCTTTATATAGAGGAACCAGGCTAGAGTCAGTCCAACCAGGAATGCACCAAACGGAAGCCACTTCACCCAGAGTGCTACATGGTGGGCGTTTGCCATGGCATCATGACCAGGAGCTAAGATAATAGCCTCTTTGAACCAACCTTCATGGACCATTGGTGCTCCAAGCATTCCAGCGAATATCGCACCCACAGCCAAAACCAGAAGAGGAAAACGGATGGACCACGGAGCTTCATGGGCGTGGTCATATGCGTGTTGGTCACGGGGTTTGCCGTGGAAGGTCATAAAGATCAGGCGGAATGAGTAAAATGAGGTCAATACCGCAGCACTCATACCCATAACCCAGGCGATTGTACCTGAGGTGCTATGGGCAGCATAAGCTGCTTCTAGTATGGCATCTTTAGAGAAGAAGCCTGCTAGATATGGGAATCCAGTTAAGGCCAGGGTTCCAATCATCATTACAGTATAGGTGATGGGAAGCTTTTTCCAGAGACCACCCATCTTGCGCATATCTTGCTCATGGTGCATAGCGTGGATTACCGCACCGGCACTCAAAAAGAGCAGGGCTTTGAAAAATGCGTGGGTCATAAGATGGAAAATTGCTGCTGAGTAGGCTGATACACCTGCGGCAAAAAACATATAACCAAGCTGAGAACAGGTAGAGTAGGCGATAACTTTTTTGATATCGTTCTGCACCAGACCAACAGTGGCAGCAAACAGTGCTGTTGTTGCTCCAACAAGCGTTACAACTGTAAGTGAAGTTTCAGACAGCTCAAACAGTGGCGAGGTTCTACAGACCATAAAGACACCAGCAGTAACCATGGTTGCAGCATGAATAAGAGCCGAAACCGGAGTTGGACCCTCCATAGCATCAGGCAGCCATGTATGGAGAATAAACTGTGCTGACTTGCCCATAGCACCAACAAAAAGCAGCAAAGTGATTACAGTTATAGTTGGAGAAGGACCAAAGAAGATAAAATCGATTGTTTTTGGATACTGATCCGTACCGGCCATCTGGAAAACCTGGGCATAATCCAGGGTACCAAAAACCATGTATATAGCAAAAATACCGAGAGCAAAACCGAAATCGCCAACACGGTTGACCAGAAACGCCTTCATCGCGGCATTACAGGCAGACTCTTTTTGATACCAGAAGCCGATGAGGAGATATGAGGCCAGACCCACTCCTTCCCAGCCAAAGAATAGCTGAAGGAAGTTATCACCTGTTACCAGCATCAACATGGCAAAAGTGAAGAATGATAGATAGCTGAAGAACCTTGGCTGATGGGGATCTTCCGCCATGTAACCCACTGAGTAGATGTGGATCAGAGTGGATATACCGGAGACTACAATCAACATGGTAGCAGTAATCCGGTCAATCAAGATACCAAAGTGCACCTTGAAATCACCTGCGATAATCCATGAGAAGATCTCCTTGCGGATCTCAGGGCCATCACCAACGGCAACTTCAAAAAAGACAATAATAGCCAGTGCAGCAGAGACCGTCATTCCTAAGATGGTCACATTGCGAGCCATTGCTTTGCCAATATACCGTCCAAAGAGGCCAGCTATCATCGAGCCAATTAACGGGGCAACAATTATGAGAAGTTCTCTGCTCATGTTTTTTAAAAATGCCGGATAGTCCGGTCCTTATCCCTTCAAGGTGTCGATTTCTTCAACGTCAATTGTTGCTCTGTTCCTGAAAAATGTAACCAGGATAGCAAGACCAATAGCCGCTTCTGCTGCTGCAACAGTCAGCACAAAAAAGGTGATAATCTGCCCATCTATGTTGCCAAGGTAGCTGGAAAAGGCAACAAAGTTGATATTGACTGACAGAAGTATCAATTCAATACTCATCATGATAATGATGACATTGCGTCGATTCATGAAAATGCCAAACACACCAATGGTAAAAAGTAGGGCACTTAGTATTAGATAGTTGTTTAAGCTCATTCTATTACGATGCCCCCTCGCCAGATGCCACTTTTTTAAGTTCAACAGATTGCTCTGGTGTTCTTGCCATCTGTTTTTGGATGTTTTGCCGTTTAGGACGTTTACGCTCACGGTAGGTAAGAACAATAGCTCCCACCAAAGCCACCAACAAGATAACTGAGGCTATCTCAAAAGGCAGTAGATATTTTGTGTAGAGTAAGCGTCCCAACTCCAATGTATTTGGTACATCACTTGCCACAGCACCTGCTGCATCATGGTCGATATGGACCTGAGTGATTATAACTATCAACTCTATTAGGATTATAACACCAACAGCAATGCCCATAGGCAGATACTGCATTGCCCGCTCTTTGAGTGCTGAAAACTCAACATCCAGCATCATAACCACAAAGAGGAACAAGATTGCCACTGCACCCATGTAGACCATAATAAGTATGGCCGCCAGGAACTCAGCACCCAACAGCACAAATAGTGCTGATGTGGTAAAAAATGTCAGGACCAAAAATAGGACTGAATGGACCTGATTTTTTACGCTGACTACACCGAGTGCTGCAATGACGGTGATCGTCGCAAAAAGGTAGAAAACTATATCCGCTACCATGATTACCTCAAAACCCCTAACTACCGATATTTACCGTCTGCTTCAATACAGGCATCCAACTCTTTTTTCCACTGCTCGCCGTTTGCCAACAGCTTCTGCTTGGAGAAATAGAGATCAGCCCGCGACTCTCCAACATATTCAAAATTTGGCCCTAGAACAATTGCCTCAACTGGGCATGCCTCTTGACAATAACCGCAAAAAATGCATTTTGTCTGGTCGATGTCATATACAGATGTTAAACGTTCGCTTGCTGTGCTGTTAACATCTATCTCAATGTAGATAGCCTCTGCTGGACACACCGCCTCACATAGTTTACAAGCTACACAACGCTCACCACCATCGTCATGCTTTCTAAGGGCATGTTCACCGCGAAACCTTGGTGAGATAGGGGTTCGCTCTTCTGGATATTGGATGGTGATGTTGGGTTTGAAAAAATGCTTCAACGTCACCGCCATACCCTGAGCCAACTCCTTCAGGAGAAAACTGCCAAGCAACTGTTTGAAATCGATACTCATCAACTACTCTCCTGTTACGCCTTGAATAGATGGATCATCAACCCGGTCAAGAAGATCCAGAATAGTGATACCGGGAGAAAAACCTTCCACCCCAACCGCATTAGTTGATCATAGCGGTATCTGGGGAACGTAGCGCGTAGCCATAAGAACACAAACATCAAGAAACCAGCCTTTATTCCCAACCATACCAGACCGGGGATAAAGGAGAGCAGGCCAATTGGTGGCAGCCAGCCACCCAAAAACATCAAGGCACCTAAGAAAGAAACCATCACAATGTTGGCATACTCTCCCATGAAGAATACACCAGAACTCATTGCTGAGTATTCAGTGATAAAACCGGCAACAAGTTCGGCTTCCGCCTCAGGTAGATCGAAAGGTGCTCGGTTTGTCTCAGCAACTACAGAGATGAAATAGATAACAAACAGTGGTAACAGAGGTACTATATTCCATACATCACTCTGGGCTTCAACCACATCAACAAGGTTCAGACTACCAGTTAACATAACAACTGGAATCAAAGTAAACCCCATGGATACCTCGTAGGATATCATCTGGGATGCTGAACGCATGGAGCCAAGAAAAGCGTACCTGGAGTTAGATGCCCAACCAGCCATCAACACACCGTATGCACCCAAGGAGGATATGGCCAAAATAAACAGCAATCCTATATTTATATCTGCCAACACCAGTTCAGGAGAGAACGGGACAACCGCCCAGACTACCAGAGCCGGAGCCAGGGTCAGGGTTGGAGCCAGAAAGAAAACCGGCAGGTCAGCATGTTTTGGTATAATTGTCTCTTTGGTTATCAGTTTAAGTGCATCTGCCAGCGGTAGTAAAACGCCAAATATTCCAGCCCGGTTTGGACCAGGACGCACTTGCATTGCACCAATAATCTTCCGCTCAGCCAGAGTGATGTAGGTCACAATGAACAGCACAGGGGCCAAAAGCATTACCACCTTTGCCACCGTCCATACTAGTGGCCAGAGCAGGGTGCCGAATAGATCCTCACCGAATGTGTGAATTATCGGTAGGATAGTTTGCAGGATTTCAGACATTTATTCCCGATCCCAACCTTGTGGTCCTCTGATTAACAAAAGACAAAAAATTATTATATTACAGCGCAACTATACTAATTTGTGGGAAGCCTTCTTCCCAGTTATACAGATCCTGAACCAAACCTTCTGTAGATCCAAACTGCCCAAAGATAACTCCCTTAGGCACTTTTTTATCAATTTTAGCTTTTATTTCAACGTTTTTCTCGCCACTTATCAATCTAACCTTTTGGCCGTCAGCTATACTCTGCAACGCTGCGTCCTCAGGATTGATCTGCACCGAGCTGCCATCCACAAGTAGAGCAAGGGTGCTAGAATTTTTAGCAACGCTGCTATCTTGATAGAAAGATGCCTCAACCACAAGGGTCATGCCACCTTTAGCTTTTTTGCCATTAGCAGCTTCAAGTCCTGTTGTTACAGGAGAGTGGTCACAAGCAGGTGCAATTTCGTTTGCATATAGCTCAGAGAGATCATAACGGTGGTCAGCATTTGCCATCGCTAATCTTAAAGCTTCTATGTTGTTATAAGAGAGAGGCTGAGAAAAACGGTCACTTAACGCCCGCAGTATCCGCCACTGCTCTTTACTCTCAATCGGACCGTTTACCGCTTTCTGCCCTCTTTGAACCCGGCCTTCACAGTTGGTTATTGTGCTCTCTTTTTCACCAAGGGCCAGACCAGCAAGAATAACATCAGCATTTTTGCTGGATTGGTTGGTGTGGGTTCCAATATAGATCACCTGAGCTTTATCAAGAGCTGTTTTTACCAACTGGCTATCTATTGCGTCTGTAGCTGGGTCTCCACCTAATAGAAGTAGAACTTTTATCTCACCAGACGCTGCAGCTTTAAAAATTTCCAGTGAATTCTTGCCGCTGGAGTCTAAAGATTTATAGCCAGCTCCACGATGGGGTACAACGCCTAAATCTTGAGCTGCTGCTGAGTTGCCTCTGGAGGCTACACGGTTAAAGCCGTTCCATTTACCATTTAAAGCGGAGGCTTTTCCGGTTATGGCAACTGCCAAGCGACGAATTGACTCTGCGTCTGGATGGTAGTTGGCGTAATCTCCTAGCAGGATAACAGGACGCTCACTAGCTTTAAGGGCTGTGGCAATTTGACCTGCTTCACTTTTAGCATCAGCTTTATCAAAACCGGCCAAAACTGCATTTAAAAATTCAATCTCACCACCTGGATGAACAACAGACTGTTTCAGTCCCTCTAAGTTGGTATTTAGCTGCCGTGGATTCAGGGAGAACATTCTTGCTCCCTCCAGCGAAGCCTGCCGCAAACGAAGATTGAGCAGAGGAGTTTCAAAACGTGGGTCACAGCCGATAAGAAATGCAGCATCTGCTGTTGCCATATCGGCAAGGCTGGTGTTCATCATCAGATCAGCACGGGTCAACTTAACCGTGTCGCCGCTAAAATCCTGGATACGGGTACGGTGGTCAATATTACCTGTTCCCACAGCATTACGGAGAAAATCCTGGAAGGCATAAAGCTCTTCAGCACCATGCCCGGATGGATCAGCAATACCGGCAACTTCATCAGGCTTAACACCTTTTATCAACTCAGCAGCTCTATCCATAGCTGACTGCCAGGAGATAGTGCCAGGCTCGTCTTTAACAGATGGTTGCTCCAGGCGGTTAGCTGTCAAACCGTCATAGGCAAAACGGCCTTTATTACATAGCCATGACAGATTGATCTCGTCACACTCACGAGACATAACCCTTTTGATTGTGTTATCCAGGTAGTCATTGCTAGTTTGGCAGCCAACTGAGCAGAGGTCACAGATCCCATCAGCATTTTTAAGCTCCCAGCCACGGGCCTGAAAATGGAAAGGTTTCAGGTTTAGTGCACCAACAGGGCATGATTCGGCGATGTTGCCAGCCATCTCAGATGTAAGGGTAAGCTTCTCTACATAAGGGCCGACCTTCATATGGTCGCCACGGCCAACTGCTCCCATCTCCTCAACACCAGCCACTTCGGTGGAGAATCTGATGCAGCGGGTACACTGGATACAGCGGTTCATCTCGGTCTCAATTAACGGACCAAGGTCGTAGTTGGGAAATTGCCGTTTCTCCTCTCGGTAGCGACTTCGGTCTGGTCCGTATTTCATTGCCAGATCTTGAAGTGAACACTCACCGCCCTGATCACATACCGGGCAGTCGAGAGGGTGGTTGATGAGAAGAAACTCCATCACACCCTTGCGTGCCTCAGTGACCATTTCAGAGTTGGTACTGACTACCATACCGTCATTAACCGGCATAGCACAGGAGATGACAGGTCGTGGCATCTTCTCAACTTCGACCAAACACATCCGGCAGTTGCCAGATATGGCTAGTTTTGGGTGATAACAAAAGTGGGGGATGTAGACACCAAGCTGCTTAGCTGCCTCCATAATGGTGGCACCCGGCTTGACGCTAATCTCCTTCCCGTCGATGATAAGAGTTGGCATCTTCTCGGTTTGCTCCTCAGCCTACCATGCAGCGGCCGTGTTCTACGTGATAAATATATTCGTCCCGGAACGCTTTGATTGAACCAGCTACTGGTCCTACCGCTGCATCACCGAGGGCGCAGATTGTTTTTCCTGATATATTGTCGCCGATACTCAGCAACAGGTCGATGTCACCTTCAACACCTTGACCGTTCTCTATTCTGGTCATTATCTGTGATATCCAGCCTGTTCCCTCCCGGCATGGAGTACACTGTCCACAAGATTCATGGCGATAAAAACGTGACAACCGTTCAACTGCCTTTACGATGCAGACCGATTTGTCCAAAACGATCATTGCTCCAGAGCCAAGCATACTTCCAGCTTTGGCTATTGCGTCATAATCCATGGTGACGGTATCACATACATCCTTTGGGAGAATTGCTGAAGATGAGCCTCCTGGAATTACCCCTTTTAGATTGTCCCAACCTCCCCTAACGCCACCAGCATACTCTTCGATCAGGGTCTTCATGGGAATACCAAGCTCTACCTCATAGTTGCCAGGTTTGTTAACATGGCCGGAGATAGAAAAAAGTTTGGTTCCACTAGATTTTTCCACGCCCAGATTGCCATACCATTCGCCACCATTCTCAATAATGGATGGTACGGAGGCCAGAGTCTCTACATTATTGATAACTGTTGGACCGCCCCACAAACCAATATTGGCTGGAAATGGTGGCTTAACCCGTGGTTGACCTTTTTTCCCTTCAAGGGATTCGATAAGCCCGGTCTCTTCGCCACAGACATATGCACCGCCACCACGGTGTATAGCAAGATCAAAACGGATTTTTTTGCCGTTAATATTTTTCCCGAGGCGACCATTATCGTAAGCCTCTTTAATGGCCTCTTCTAAAATCTCTGCTTCTCGAACAAACTCGCCACGAATGTAGATATAACCACGCTCTGCTCCTACTGCGTACGCGGCAATTACCATCCCTTCGATGAGCATATGCGGGGTGTAGCGCATTATATCACGGTCTTTACAGGTCCCTGGCTCACCTTCGTCAGCATTACAAACCAGATATTTGTCCCTGGAGTTATCCTTGGGAATAAAAGACCATTTCAGCCCGGCTGGAAATCCTGCACCACCCCGACCACGAATACCCGCACGCTTCACCTCGTCAATCACATCCTCAGTGGACATGGACATGGCACGCTCAGCCTGTTTATAGCCACCATCCTGACAATATACCTTGTAGGTGTGGCTATCTTTTTTATGGATATTCTTAAAAAGGATTTGTACTTTACTGCTCATGTTTTAATCCTGTTCAAGGTAGACGGTCGATAATCTCGGCAATTGTGTCTGCCGTTAGATTTTCGTGATAGTCATCATTAACCTGCATCATTGGTGCACGAATGCAGGCTCCAAGACACTCAACCTCCGAAAGGGTAAAGCGGTTGTCTTGAGTGGTTGCACCCATTTTGATCTGTAGCTTATCCTCCAAGACCTTTACAACATTGTCCGAGTCACACAACCAACAGGCAATATTGGTGCAGACCTGCACATGATATTTCCCTACCGGTTTTAGATTATACATAGTATAGAAGGTCGCAACTTCGTAACAACGAATCGGTGCAACTCCTACAACTTCAGCCACATAATCAAGGGAAGCCTGTGAAAGCCAGCCTCCGAACTCCTTCTGGGCAAGATGGAGAACCGGCATCAGTGCCGACGCCCTCCGCTCCTCAGGGTAGCGGCTGAAAATTATCTCCACCTGTTTCATCGCGTCAGCGTTGAATTGTGGTTTTTCTAGTTGTGTATTTTCTTGCATCTCACTCATCAATTAAATGCCGAGTCAGGGGGCTTTTGATCTACGCCTCCTACTCGCTATTAACGGGTACCTACTTTACCGGTCAATCTCACCAAACACAATATCTATAGAGCCAATAATGGTCGTTACATCGGTCAGCATCAGCCCTGGCAACATCTCTTTTGCCGCCTGAAGATGGTTGTAACCTGCCGGTCTGATTTTAACCCGGTAGGGCTTGCTGCCACCTTTGGAGACTATATAGACTCCAAACTCACCTTTAGGGCTCTCAGTGGCAAGATAAACTTCGCCCTCTGGTACTTCAAAACCTTGCGAAAAGTGTTTAAAGTGCAGAATAAGAGACTCCATCTTGTTCTCTTGATCTTCCTGCTTGGGAACCGAAAGTTTGAAGTTTTCGTGTTTAACCGGTCCCGGTTCCATCTGCTCCAAACATTGCTGAATTATTCTGCAACTCTGGCGTAGCTCTTCAACTCGAACCAGATAACGGTCATAACTATCACCATTTTTGCCTACCGGAATATCAAAATCAATCTTGGCATAGGCGTCGTAAGGCTCGGCTTTTCTTAAATCGAAGGCAACTCCTGAGCCACGCAACATCGGACCAACAAACCCCCAATCCAATGCTTGGGCTTCAGAGACAACTCCCACATCCACCAACCGCTGTTTCCAGATCCGGTTGTTGGTCAACAGAACTTCATACTCATCAATTTTTGATGGAAAATCGTCGATGAACGCCCGAATTTTTTCAGCGTGCCCCTCAGGGAAATCTTTACCAACTCCACCAGGACGGAAATATGCTGCGTGCATTCTTGCACCGCAAACCTCCTCATAGAGATCAAAAACAACCTCTCTCTCCCGGAAGGTGTAGATAAACATGGTCATAGCCCCAACATCCAGACCATGAGCACCTAAAAAGAGCAGATGGTTTAGAATGCGAGTCAACTCGGCATAAATAACCCGAATGTACTGTGCTCTTGGTGGAGCCTCAATGCCAAGGAGTTTTTCAACTGCCAACACCCAGGTGTGCTCCTCTGACATCATGGACATGTAGTCCAAGCGGTCAAAATAGGGGACACCCTGAAGATAGGTTTTGTGCTCTAGAAGCTTTTCTGTACCACGGTGCAGAAGACCAATATGAGGGTCTGCACGCTCCACTACCTCGCCATCCAACTCCAGCAATAGGCGTAGCACGCCATGGGCCGCTGGATGTTGTGGTCCAAAGTTAATGGTATAGTTCTGAAACTCTTTAGGCTCTTCCATCAATCGCTATCCACCGCCAAAAAACTTCTAAGCTAGTAAAAAAACAGTATATTCTCAGTGGCTCTGTTGGTATGGTTCCCGTCTACTGCGTTTAAATGGTTCTCTTTTGCTCTTACTCATATCAACCGGTACTCGAACTACACGGCGAAGCTTTTCGTCATACTTCATCTCAATCTTGCCGCTGAGAGGGAAATCCTTTCTCAGAGGATGGCCGTCAAACTCATACTCATTGAGGATACGTCTAAGGTCTGGATGGTTGCTGAACATAATTCCCAACATGTCATAGGCTTCACGCTCGTACCAGTTTGCACAACTCCATATTGAAGTTATGGACGGTACTGCCGCCCCTTCATCAACCGAAACCTTGACACGAATCCTCTGATTCTTTTTTACCGACAGAAGCTGGTAGACAACCTCTAGTGGTTTGTCCCGTTTAGGATAGTGGACTCCTGCTAAATCAATCATCAGGGTAAAGTTCAGGCCAGGGCCATCACGTAACTGGCTCATTGTCTCTATTAGCTGTTTTGGCTCTACACGAATCACCAGAGAGTCAATCTCACGCTCACGAGGCAGGTCGGGAAATTTTTCACTGACAAGCTTTTCCAGGTTTTCCAGCTTCTCTTCGGTCATGCCCGCTCTCCCCAACCACTGTAGATGGTGTGGGTACGGTGGATCTTCTTATGGAGTTGAAGTATGCCGTACAAAAATGCTTCTGCGGTTGGAGGGCAACCGGGTATATATATATCTACTGGGACAATTTGATCACAACCACGAACAGTTGAGTAGCCGTAATGATAATAACCGCCGCCATTGGCACATGAGCCCATGGAGATAACCCAGCGTGGTTCAGCCATTTGATCGTAGAGCAGGCGAAGAGCGGGGGCCATTTTGTTGGTGAGGGTTCCTGCTACAATCATTACATCAGACTGCCGTGGGCTACCACGAAAAGCACCCATGCCAAAACGGTCAAGGTCGTAACGGCTAGCACCGGCATGCATCATCTCTACGGCACAGCAAGCCAAACCAAAGGTCATGGGCCACATGGAGCAGGTTCTTGCCCAGTTTACCAGTTTGTCGGCAGAAGCGAGCATAAAGCCCCGCTCTGAGACATCTTTGTTGATCTCTTCTACTACTCCCATTCTAATGCACCTTTCTTCCAAGCGTAGATGTAGCCAACAAGAAGAACAAAGAGAAAGAGGACCATCTCAATGAAGCCAATAATGCCAATATCATTGAAAGCCACTGCCCACGGGAACAAAAAGGCAGCCTCAATGTCAAAGATTATGAAAAGAATTGCGACAAGGTAGAACCGTACATCAAACTGCATGCGAATACGGTTGAATGGCTCAAATCCGCACTCGTACTGGCTCTGTTTGTCTGCATAGGGGTTTTTCGGGCCGACGATGTAGGACAGCCCTATCATGCCGACGGCCATTGCCATACCAGCACCAAGAAGGACGAGAACCGGGAAATAACTTTCAAGCATTATTCTAAAACTCCAAATCGTCCCACTGTAGAGACAAATCACACATTAAAATAACCGGAGCAACAGTTCGCCTACATCAAATTTAAGGCTCCAAAAATTTACACCCCATACACTTCATAGTCAACGGTCTAAAGCCACTATATCATTAGCAAAAGCTAATAGTCCCAGGCGATTCCCTTAAATTTGCAGAGGTTACGTATATTAATTTTCAGCAGTTTTTGTCTCATTATTTTTATCTGGAGCTGATTTTTTTGACTCAATCAGGTAAAAAAACAGACCAATTGGCAGAACGGTTACCCATTGCACTGCCCTGATCAGCAACATGATTTCTGCTCCATTATTTATCCCAACCTGTGCCATTAGTGTCTGGGCCGCAGCTTCTCCAACTCCTAATCCGCCAAATGAAACCGGCAAACTATTGGCAATTATCACCAGGGGAGTGATCAGGAAAATTGCCAGCCAGCCTAACTGGGCGTGGAGAATGTCACTAGACAACTTAAAAGCCACAATCATCGTAATATTGGTCGCTATGGAGATAAAAAGAAGCTTGGAGAGCTGTTTTATACTCTGTTCACCTTGGGAAAAGAATCCACCTATCCGCTGTTGCCACAACTCCGGCAGATAGTTAATAACCCAGTAGCGTAACTTGGGTTGGTAGAGTAGTACAAAAAAGCTGGAGATAGCAAAAAAGAGCAGGAGGGCGACCCAGCCCATCTGCTGCACCCCTAAAGGCTGGGGAGTTTGCCAGGAGAGAGTTAAAAAGGCTATAGAACCGAGGATGGTAAAAGTATACAACCCCAAAAGCCGGTCAATAAATGCTGTGGAGATAGCGGCAACTGTCCTCCCTCCTGAGTAGCGGCTGATATAGTAGGTTCGTGCCGCCTCTCCTCCAGCCATACCAAGGGTGGTCATGAAAAAAAACTGACCAATCCAGAAGATCCGCAAGACATCTCTTAACGGTATGGTTATCTGGTGCATTTTCATAACCGATGCCCAACGTAGTGCCTGACCGGCAAATCCCAGCAGCAAGGCTGTTGCCACCAGCAGTTGCCCAAGAGAGAAAAAACCGTCACTGACGGCAGAAAAATCCAACTGGTTGGAGTCTGCCAGCCAGTAGATTAGTAGAGCAGCGATAATCAGTTTTAGAAAATTCAATATTTATCTCTTTTTGCCAATGCGGTATGGAGGCCAATACTCCATGACTATCTCGTGCCTGCCTTTTGTAAGCTCTAACCCTCTAAAGAGATGGTAGACCGGGAAAATATCTGTCTCAACCCCATCCACCCAGGCCCGCCAGTATTTGTTGTAGTTATCGGTCAACACCAAAATAGCTGCAGCATCGCTCCAGCTATGAATAACAGCCCGGTCTGGTCGGGGGTATGAGATGGTGACATCACTCTCTTGCAAAGGTGATGGAAACTCTTTGGGGTTTCTTATATCTCCAGTTTGAACCAGAGCTGTTGACCTCAGTTGTGGGGCAGACTGACTGCCCAGGGCTTTTAGCAGGGAGTCTGAAGTGGTGAATTGGCTAATGTTTCCTACCAAAAACGCTCTGGGCATAACCGATTTATTCTCATAAATATAGAGAGCATGGGGAGGAGGGGAGCCTTTTAAAACTCCCAAAACCATCTGCCACTCGCTATATTGTTCCCACTGCTTACGGACTACCAGCTCTTTGCTTGGATCGTTGACCAATTGCAGGTCAGGATGCTCAATGGGCCAGTGGGAGATG
>JADFZU010000070.1 GCA_015232365.1 Magnetococcales bacterium
TCTGTTTTAACCGCTCAACCTCTTCGCAGATAATCCCCTTTAATTTTTTGTTGCGAGGCGACTCCTCACCAAACATCTGGGCTGCAGATAAAATCGAGGCTAATGGATTACGAATCTCATGGGCTACACCGGCTGCCATCTGTCCGGTTAAAGAGAGTTTTTCCTGGCTTTGTAATTTTTTTTCCAAATTTTTTATTGTGGTAAGATCCCGAATAATAAAAAGAGTGCCGCTTTTTAAATTTTGCTGGTTGATCAATATTGAAATATTAACCCCCAAAATTTGCAAATTGTGCCTAAACTCCAAATAGATATCATCTCTATCCAGATAGTCTATAGCCCAGTACAGGGCAGGAAGATAATTTTTTAAAGAGCGGTCGTGAACCTCATTAGCCGTAGTGCGTAAGAGCTTTTCCGCACTGGGGTTGATATCAACAATTATGCCGTCAGAATCGGTTGAAATCAGAGCGTGGGGTATGGCGTTGGTGATTTGATGGTGTAGAGATGTCAAACTTACCAGGCTATCGGTCTGTTGGCTTAGGGTCTGTTGAATACCACCAATTCGTTTGGCTAAGGCCCCGGCTAAAAGAGCCGTTAATATAAAGGCTATACCTTGGAAGATAAGCTGGTTTATCTCACCAATTTTTGGCTGAAAATGGAAAATTTCAAGCACGGGAATGAGAGTTACCAGACCTACCGAGCAGATAAGAATCATCCCTGCCAGAACAAACGCCTGTCGCTGACCAAGGAGAAAGGCGGTGTTTAAAATAGCCACACCAAAAAGAAAAAAGAACGGACTGGTCAAACCGCCGGTAAATAGGATTAAAATAGTTATCAATACCGGGTCCAAGGCACACTGTACCTTGGTGAACAGAGCAATATTTTTGCCGCTTTTAAGCCAGTAGAGATAGAACCAGGATAGAGCCAGTACCAAAACGGCAAAAATATAGCTGAAATTTTTGCCAAACGGGGTAAGGTCAGACCACTCCACCCCGAAAAAACCTTTCTGTACAACCAGAATAAAAAAGATCAAAATCAACAGTCGCAGGATGGTTAACTGTTGTAGCTGTTTAAGATAGATCTGCATCAACCGATTACTTGACCCATCTGGAAGATCGGCAGATACATAGCCACAACCAGACCGCCGATAATCACCCCAAGAAAGACCAAAATAATCGGCTCCAACAGAGCTGTAAGGTTATCCACCGCCCGATCCACCTCAGCCTCATAAAAATCGGCGATCTTCTCCAGCATTATCTCTAAGTTGCCGGTAGACTCGCCAATGCTGATCATCTGGGTGACCATGGGGGGGAAAATACCGGATTCTGCCAAGGGTTCAGTCAAGGTCCGGCCTTCAGAAATAGAGGAGCGAGAGTCCATGATAGCCTTCTCCAACACCTTGTTGCCAGCAGTTTTGCCAACATTGTCGAGGCTATCAAGAATCGGGGTACCGGCAGCAATCATGGTGCTGAAGGTCCTGGCAAAGCGGGCTATGGCACCTTTCCGCTGAATCATGCCAAAAACCGGTAGGTCTAGAGCAACCTGATCCATTTTAAAGTGAAATTTTGCATTTTTTTTGTAGGCCATCTTAAAGAGACGGATGGCAGCAATAACAAATATGACCACCAGATACCAGTTGGCCTGGGTCCACTCCGAAGCGGCGACGACAATTCTGGTTGGTAGTGGTAGTTCGGAGCCAAAGTTGTTGAAAAGATCGGCAAAAGCTGGAACCACAAAGACCATCAAAATACCGGTGATTATAAAAGCAATGACCACAACGGCAATGGGGTAGGTCATGGCAGATTTGATTTTGGCTTTGAGCATGGCAGATTTCTCTTTATAGACCGACAGACGGTCCAGCACCGTATCCAAAATACCCGACTGTTCCCCAGCCTCAACCAGGTTGATAAATAGCTCATCAAACATTTTTGGCTCTTTGGTCAACGACTCTGTAAGAGAGACTCCAGCCTCAATATTTTTTTTCACCCGGAGGGTAATCTCTCTCACTACAGGGTTTTCTGCCCCTTTTGAGGAGAGATCAAAGCAGGTAACAAGAGGTAGTCCAGCCGAGACCATGGTGGCTAACTGTCGGGTAAATACAACAATTTCCATCTCAGTAACTTCAGTATTTGCAAATAGCCCCCCGCCTTTGGGTTTCTTTTTTACTTTGAGCTTTTTCAGGCCACGTTTACGTAGCTGTGCCATTACCTGGCTACTATCTTTAGCCTCCACCTCTCCTTGGCGTTTCTCTCCCTCTTTGGTGACGGCACTCCACAGAAATATCTCCACCTTTTTTAGACCCCCCCAAGCAAGAAACCACAAAATATGATTAACCCGACCCATTTATTACTGAGAAATGTCTCTAAAAACTTTTCTTTAGGATAGTCACGAATATTCCAGATTTGCCAGGCCATCTGGATACCAGCCAGAAGCAAAGCAAGATTAAATAGAACAAAAAGATTGAGACGGAAACCGGCCCAGGCCAGCAGGGCCAAGGTGAGAATATAGAGCAGGCCAACTGCAAACAGATCAAAGCGGCCAAATAGGATAGCCGTGGATTTGACCCCTATTTTTAGATCATCTTCCCGGTCGATCATGGCATAAATGGTATCATAACCAGCAGCCCAGGTGAGGGTAGCGGCAAAAATAATCCAGGCTTCGGTTGTGACGCTCTGGGCAGCAGCCCCCCAGGCAATAATCACGCCCCAGCCGAAAGCAGCTCCCATATAGAACTGGGGTAGCTGTATATAGCGCTTGGTAAATGGGTAGGTAACAGCTAAAAATGCTCCGCCAAAACATAGTTTAAGGGCGAAAATATTTAGCTGCATAGCCAACATAAAAGCTATAAACAGCAGTAAAACAAGCAGTATTACAGCACTGGTCAGGGAGATTCGTCCAGCAGCAAGAGGTCGATCTTTGGTTCTGGCGACGTGGGGATCAAATTTGCGGTCGGCAATATCGTTGATTACACAGCCAGCAGAGCGCATGATAAACGCTCCAACGATAAATATCAGTAGCAGGGGCCAGTTTAAAACCCCAGGCTGAGCTGCAATCAATCCCCAGAGTGACGGCCACATGAGAAGCCAGGTTCCAATTGGCCTATCAACCCGCATGAGACGCAGTGATTCCATGATTAGTGATGATGGTATACGGTCAATCCAATGGCTCATAAATCACTGTTTAGATATATTTTAGGTTAGTTTATTTTGCTTGGAATAGGGTTACTCTTCCACCTATTTTAGCTTATTATTCAAAATTGGCGAGAAAAACTTCTAAAATTCTTGCACTGACAGCACCATTGACGAGAAAAAGTGAGCGTCGGCACCAAAAAACTTTTTTTTGATCACAACCAATTTCAACTGCTAAGTCAGGTATAACCGCCTGGGTTATCTCCAGCAGTTGCCGCTCTATGGCATTTTCACTCTGTAGTAGCAATGATCCTAGAGGCAGCTTCCCCTCTTTTATAGCTTGGCTGGTAGGTGTTGTCAGGCTGTTTAGTGCAAGCTGAGAGTGGGCAAAAAGAATATTTTCACCCCCTACCTGCAACCAGACATTACGCATGGTAACGGCCTTTTTCGAGGCCCAGGTGTGTTGTTGGCTCCATAGAGTCGGGTTATCTTCCCAATCCAGGTTATGCTCCTGGTTGATAAGCTGTACCTCAACCATCTGCTGGAATTGTGCCTCAAGATGGGTAGTTAGCGACCCCCTGCACTTGAGTGCAGCGGCCATGGTTGATGAGCACTTTTTACCAAGGCTCTTGAGCACAGCTTCGGGTTTTTGCCATGGATCAAGAAGTTGTAGTGTATAAAGGTGTGGCATAATCTACTGATAAAATAATTCTGGTTGATAATTTGATTGCTGGGGGTAAAAATATCCCCTTATTCCTTTATGCACAATGTGTGTTTATTAATTCTTTTTCGAAATATGCTGACTTATGACTCCCCGTATCTATATTCCACAGCCAATTGATGGTAGCCAGCCTGTAGACCTGGATGCTGGGCAGCGACGTTATTTAACCCGGACCCTGCGTCTTGGGCCTGGTGCCGCTTTAACTCTTTTTAGCCCGGTTGGTGATGAGGGGGAGTGGCAGGCAGAGTTGATGGAAAATCTAAGTCAGGCCCGGCTGATCGCTTTTATACCGATAAAAAAAGAGTCTCCCCTTGAAATCACCCTGGTTCATGCTCTGGCTAAAGGCGATACAACAGAAACTGTTATCCAAAAGTCGGTTGAGTTGGGGGTGGTTTCACTGATTCCCCTGGTGAGCCAGCGTAGTGTTCGCCGTTCGCCTGCTGACCGGGCCGGTAAAAAGTTGAAAAGGTGGCAGACTATAGTAGTTGAGGCTGCCCAACAGTGCGGCCGGGTTCGCCTGCCCAAGGTTCACGCCCCGGTGGATTGGAGTGGGTTAGCCTCTTGCCTGCCAGATAATGGACCCCGCTATCTATTTTGGGAGGAGGAGGGGGTTACGGCTCAAAAGCTTACCGACCTGCCCCATCCCGGTGGTTCGGTTACCCTGCTGATCGGACCTGAGGGAGGGTTGAGCCAGGAGGAGGTGGCCACTGCCCAGGAGCAATTTGGCTTTGTTATAGTTGGTCTGGGGCCAAGAGTCCTGAGAGTGGCAACAGCAGGGGTGGCGGTGGTTAGTAGTTGCCAGCTTTTATGGGGGGATATGGGATGAACTGGCTGTTGGCTAGACGAGGACGCAACCTTGTCTCCCTGATTTCTATTTGTGTACTGCTCTACGCCGCCTTTTTTACCGGTGGCGACTCTGCTCTCCAGAAAAAAAGGACCACAACCCGGCTGTTAATGGGAACCTTGATCTCCATCACCACCTGGGGGGTTCCTGAAAAAATAGAGCAGCAGGGGGTGGCCGAGGCCTTTGCCGAGATAGCCAGAATCGAAGATTTAATGAGTCGGCATAAAACAGACAGCCCGGTAGCCAAACTAAACCATGGTGCCGGTTCCGGCCAGCCTCAAGTGGTGCCCAGTGAGCTGATTACCCTACTTACAGAGGCACAAAAAATTCAGCAGCTAAGCCAGGGGGCTTTTAACCCCGGTTTGGGGAAATTAATTGTTTTATGGGGTTTTTCTGGGGATGAAAATGTTGTCAAACCCCCAAAAAAAGCTGAAATTGCCAGTTGGTTGCAGAGCTTTCAATCGGCAGGCGGTATAGAGCTATCCCAGACCGATAGCACAATCTCAATTACCAACCCGGAATATGGGTTGGATTTGGGAGGTATTGCCAAGGGTTATGCCATCGACCGGGCTATCTTGAAGCTAAAAAAGTCAGGAGTTGTAAATGCTCTGGTCAATGCTGGTGGCGACCTGCGCGGCATAGGCAGTAAGGGCGATGCTTCTTGGCGGGTAGGTGTTCAACACCCCCGTGACCGGGAGAAGATAGTTGTTGCAACCGAGTGGCCTGCCAGCCCCAAAGCCGACATGGCTATGGTAACATCAGGAGATTATGAGCGGTTTTTTATTCACAACCAGGAGCGGTTTCACCATATTATAAATCCAAATAGCGGTTATCCAGCCCGCTCAGGCCTTCTCTCTGTATCCGTTCAAGCCGATAGTGCTACGGCTGCCGACGCTTGGAGTACCGCTTTTTTTGTTTTGGGTGAAGATAAGAGTAGGGATCTGCTAAAAAAATTGCCAAGTGTAGAGGTTCTTTTGGTTCGTAGTGATGGAACCCATTGGCAAAGTGATGAGTTTAGAGGAAAATGGCTAGGAAAAACCACAAATTAAATCAGGATATCTCAACTTTATGAACTATCCTGGTTTATGGTTTGTCGAACTTTTAAAACAGGCAACAGGACCAGCCGACCGTTGGGTTATGGTCCTATCCGGCTTGGTTTTGATAGCTGTTGTCGCCAGGCCGGAAATGGTCGGTAAGCAGGTAAACATCCACCGGGACAACCAACTACTAATGACTTTAACTCTAAATTCAGACTCCATAACCCAGGTTGCGGGACGTCTTGGCGAGGTAAAAGTTGAGGTGAAAGCAGGACGGGCCAGGCTGCTGGAGTATAGATCCCAGCGCCTGATTGGTACCCGTACCGGTTGGATCAAGAACAGCGGTGAGATAGCTGTATGCGTTCCTTGCGGTATTTTAATTCAAAATAATGGTAAAAAAAGCCCAGAAAAAACCGGGTCGGCAGACAAGCTCTATGACGGTATAGCCAGATGAAAAGTACCATTCGCCCGGATCTGTTAATAGCCTATCTAGCTGCAGCAGCGGTTGCTGCCCACGTATTGGAGGCGGCTCTTCCCGGTCCCGGACCTTGGTTTAAAATGGGTTTAGCCAATATTTTTACCCTGGTGGCCTTTTTCCATCTCGGCTTTTCCGCCGCAGCCATGGTCTCCATTATTCGGGTTGTGGCCGGTTCATTGGCTCTGGGTACATTTTTGTCGCCAACATTTTTTTTAAGTTTTGCCGGGGCAGCAGGGGCGGTGCTGGTTATGTGGCTTCTCTCCCTGTTTCCGTTTAAAATCGGCCCGGTTGGGGTCTCTATTTTAGCCTCTCTAGCCCATATGGCCAGCCAGGTAGTGGCGGCGTGGTTTTTAATTATTGGACATGATGGAATTTTTCTCGCTCTGCCGTGGTTTTTAATCGGCTCTTGGTTTACCGGTTTGCTCAACGGCCTTTTGGCCTATACAGTTTTAACCAGAGTTGCCAAACACAATACCGTGGCAGTGGGATGGAGATGACCATACCGGGTTCAAACCGGCCATTCCTCATCGCCCTGATTGTTGCCCTTCTGGTTCACTCTCTGCTTTTATTGCAGCTAAATTATGTACAAAAAGATCCGCTGCCAATTAAAAAAAAACATAAACCGTTGATAATAGAGTTTGTAGGCGTTCCACAGAAAAAACCTCAGCCACCACCAGTAGAGCCAGACAGGTTGGCCGAGATCAACAATAAAGCCCGTGTTGCAATAAAATCTAAAGAGAAACAGCAGGCTACGATTAAACTCCCTCAGCCGCTCAACTATCAAAAGATATCTAAACAACTGAAAAAACAGCGTAAACAGCAGCCAGCTTCAACTCAGGCTAAGCGGCCCCAGGTACAAAAAGGCAAAAAACCCAGTCCTGTTAGTAGAGATAAAAAGCAGGTTGCAAAAAAACTGGTTAAACCAACCCCAGCCACACTAAAGATAGATTCTGCTCTCACCCATCTGGCAAAACGGGGGGAGAAAAATCAAGAGAGCCAAGGTGAGAACATACATGAAGCTACCGTTGATCTAAGCACCAAACAGTTTAAATATGCACACTATTTTGGTATCATCAGAAGACTTATAAAAATGAGCTGGATCTACCCGCTCCAGGCACAACTCAATAAGATGGCGGGAACAATCAAGCTCTCTTTTTCCATTGATCGGCATGGGAAACTACTAGATATTGTAGTGCTTCGCTCTTCTGGACGAAAAATTTTGGATCAGGCTGCTATTCACGCACTGCGTAAAGCATCACCTTTTCCAGCACTGCCCGATGACTGGCAGCTTGAGAGGTTGAACATAAAAGTCAATTTTGAATATATTCTGAATATTTAACCCAAACATTCTTTACTTGATAGTTGACCTTTGATGAATATAAATGTTTCAATGAAACAGCGTGGCTGGATGTTTTTATCTTTAATCAAATAAGCCCAGTTACTTTTTTAATTACTACCAACAGTAGTTTTAGACAGGGAATTTACCGTCCCATGAAACGTATATTAACAGCCTGTTTGTTAGCTTTTTTGTTTGTTACCTACTCTTTCAACCGATCATGGGCTGAAGAGACTTCGATTCTTGATACCCAGTTTAATACGGTGTCCGGTGAGACTCTAAAGCTTTCCGACTACAAGGGGCAGGTAGTAGTGCTAAATTTTTGGGCGACCTGGTGTCCCCCCTGTATTGATGAGATTCCGGAACTGATTCAGTTTCAAAAAGATTACCATGAGCGTGGGCTACAGGTTATTGGTGTAGACTATATGGAGCGTCCCGACCAGGAGAGACTCTCCAAATTTATCAAAAAGCATGGGATCAACTATCCGGTGATATTTGGTCAGCCTGGAGAGATCCAGAAACTTGCCAGGGCTATGGGTGGTGTTTTTGGACTGCCGGTGACCAAGTTTCTTGATAGTAATGGCAGTCTGATAACTTCACATGTAGGCGGAATAACCCTGCATCAGCTTAAAAGTAATGTTAAACCGCATTTACTAGGTAGATAGCCCAGTGTCTTCACCAGAAGAGAGTCTGTTGGTTTGGACCGCTCTGCCGGATAAAAACGCTGCAATGGAGTTGGCTAGAGAGTTGGTAAACAGCAAGTTAGCGGCCTGTGTTCATGTTCTCGCCCAAGGAGAATCGGTATATGTTTGGGAGGGAGCAGTACAAACCGAGGCAGAGTGGACGGTATTGATAAAAACCCGTACTGCTATCTATCAAGAGCTGGAGAGCCGTATTAAAGCCATCCACCCTTATGATTTACCAGAGATTATCGCAACAAAAATAGTACAAGGAGAGCCAAACTATCTAAACTGGCTCTGCCAATCGACCAAACAATCCACAGTTTATTAGGAAAAATTCCAGCCTATGGAAGTCCCTTTCGCTGCCGCCCTTTTAGCTGGCCTGCTCTCATTTGTCTCCCCGTGTGTTCTGCCGTTGGTTCCGGCATACATAAGCTTTATGACCGGGGTCTCTGTTGACCGCCTCCGTAGTGAAGAGGGTGGTGCGTTAGGGTTTGAAGCCACAATGCACAGCATTTTCTTTGTTCTCGGCTTCTCAACAGTATTTATCGCGCTTGGGGCATCTGCCACCTATCTAGGCCAGATAATGCTGGATAATATGGATATGCTCTCCAAAGCTGGCGGTGTGCTGATTGTCATATTTGGCCTCCACTATATGGGGCTGTTCAAAATAAGCTTTCTCAACATGGATGCCCGTTTTAATCTTAAAGACAAGCCCCCAGGTCTCTTTGGTGCTTATATGATCGGCCTCTCATTTGCGTTTGGCTGGACACCATGTGTCGGCCCCATCCTGGCAACAATTCTTACCATGGCAGGGGGGCAAGATAGTGTCTGGCAGGGGATCTCCCTGCTTACGGTCTACTCTCTTGGTTTAGGGATTCCATTTATATTGGCAGGAGTGGCAATCAACTCGTTTTTTGGTTTTTTCATAAAAATCAGAGTGCATCTAAATAAAATCGAGATGGTTTCCGGGGCTCTGCTTGTTGTTGTTGGTGTGTTGATATTTATGGGTGATTTCAGTAAGTTATCTATAATTATAATCGAATGGTTCCCAGCCCTGGCGACCATTGGATAAATTAATTTGCATTTTTTTAAAGTTTTTACTTGCCATAGCAGGTCTAACCGAGTAGTTTCTGTCGTCCCGGTACACGGGACTGTAGCCGACGAGTTACAGCAGCAATCCGCAGAATGGCATAACCGCAGCATGGTTTACCAAGAAAGCATTTGCTTTTGATCTTTTGACAATCTAGATAATCATCGGTGTGGGCGTAAGGTCTTACGTGGAGTGGTACGAATTTAGAAGTACCATTGACGAAGATTGAATGTCTGCATCAAGCAGCAAGCGAGAATCTGTCAATTTAGTAAAAATTAGTTCAGGACGAACTTAAAA
>JADFZU010000071.1 GCA_015232365.1 Magnetococcales bacterium
AACTGTTCCGATCACCTCACCACTTTTATTTTTTATAAGCGAGTTTCTAGCAATAGCACTAGCAAATTTTTTGTCTACAACAATTCTTGGAAAGTCCTCCTTTGTTTCTTCATCGTATGCTCTGATTAACGCTGGACCATAAACAATTTGGCCTTTATGGTATAACCACTCCCAACCCCAGATATTTCTCCATCGGCTCAAAGTCGTGATCATAATGGCGGAGGGGATATCTGTTCATATCTTTAAATAGCTGGTCAAGTTGCAGGATGCGGTAAAAAAAAGTACTATTCGCAACTCCTGGATTTAACTTAGATTAGGCAGTTGGAAGTTTATAGCGGTTTTCTTAAAGTGGAGGGGCTGTTTACTACCATGACGATGAAAATTACGGCCAAAAGAAGGCAAGGCGACAGACGTAAAAACACCTCTAGGCGCAATAATTCCATCGAATTGGAGTATTTTCCAGCAACCGGATTTGGAAGGTTTGATGAGGAGAACCATGCTCTGTTTGATCTGTTGAAAGAGCTGATCTCTACAGTAAAACATGAGAATGAGCCGGGGTTTGTCCGTGGTGTTGTTTTATGTATGGAACGTTCAATTTTGCGGCAGTTCAGCCTTCAAGAGAGAGTAATGAGTGACTCTGGCTACCCTGGAAAAGATGAGCATTTTGAAAAGCATAAACAGTTTGTTCTAGAGTATTTTAATAAGGGCGGTGAGAAGAGGCTAGCTGTTGAATTTGAAAATATTATCGACTGGTTTGCCGTACATATTCAAGAAGAGGATAAAAAGCTCAGCTCCTTTTTATTGGAAAAATTGAGTAGAAACCGGAGAAAATCAGTGAGAAGGGCCGAGAATTGATAAAAGTCGAGAATGCCTTATAAGCCACACATACATAAACAGCCATGTCTAGGTATGTGCGGCTTTGGTATTTGGCATTAATAAGATCTACCGGGATTTTCCGGCATTCATCAGTAGACGGGCCTGGGTTAAGTGGGCCTCGTCTAGTAGTTTAGCGTTATCTTCTGGCTTTGCCTCGCCTATGCGGATAACTGCTGCAATTAGCTCCTTGGCCTCTTGGATTCTTCCTAGTTTGTGATAGGATTTAGCAAGACCGACTTGGCTCTCTAATAGAGCTGGGCTTCCTGAAGCCATCGAGCCACCTAAAATTTCTGCGGCCTGTTTATAGTTGGCAAGAGCTAGGGGAAAAGCTCCTTGGGCAAATGCTGAAGCAGCATACTGCATCACACATTCACCTGTATCTGAGTGCTGATAGCCAAAGTTCTGGGAATATCTTATGCAGGTATTTCGTAACAGAGCTTCACCTTTTTTCGACTCGCCCAAATTCATATAGACCCTGGCTAAAGCTAGACTGTTACGAAGAGTGATAGGATGGTTGGCTCCAAAACTTTCAGTATAGCCATTTTGAACTACAGCAAGAAGTTTAGCAGTCTCCTCAATATCCATCTGCTGCTCATAAAGGTTGGCTAATAGATTATAGACTGTCAAAGTCTCAGGATGGTTTTGGCCTAACGCCTCTGTCGCATGTTTTACAGCTTGATTTAATAGGTTTTTTGCTCCTTGAATGTCACCCTGTTGCATAAGAATTTCACCGAGCTGTCTCTCAGCCATAATCGAGACTGCATGGTTATTGCCAAGGTTTTTCTGGGCTAGTCCCAACGCCTGTTTACCAAAGTTTATCGCCTGGGCCAGTTTTCCAACTTCCGCATGGCTAATAGCCATCTCCAACAGGTTGGAAAGAATACCAACAACATTGGCTTTCTCCTGGGAGATAACACCTGCTTCAATCAACTTTTTATCAACCCACTCCGGCTCACGAGCCAATATTTGGCTGATCTGGTAGTTGTATAGTGCAGCATCAGATCCCTTTCCAGCAAGAGCAGCAAGACGGGCGGCACTCCTGAATAGAGGTAGAGCTTTAACCGGCTCATTGGTTGCCAAGGTTAAAGAGGCTGTATTGTGAAGGTGGTCTAGGTTGGTTGGGTCAAGTTTATAGGCGACTCTATAGTGGGCCAATGCAGCGACAAAATCACTGTTTTTAAGTGCAGTTTTCCCCAGTTTGGCCACTACCTCAGCTCGATTTATATCAGTCTCCGATACAGCAGGAAAAGATGGCTGATGCAACAACGGCAGAGCATGAGGCACAGGTGGTGGTGGCTTCGCAATCATGGGTGGCGAGCTTTTAACTTCCTCTTTACTGTTTTGCTCAGGCTGGGAAAGCAAACTAAGTTGGGAGTTATGAAAACCATCACCAACCTGGTTGTTGTAGCGGCCTGTTCTCACTCTTCTCTCTTTACCTTGTCCACGCATCAAAACAAGGGCCGGTTCTCCTGAGGATGACATGCTGTTTGCTTTAGCTATGGCAGCCTCCAAGTATCTGGTCTTGGCTCTGGGCCGATCGGTGGTTCTGGCTGCAGGTTTGAATGAGAGCCTTGGTTTTGGATAGATGCTGGTTTGAGTCAATCGGGAGTTTTGTTGCTTAACCTTGGGCAACAGAGTGGTGCTTGGCTGTTGCTGTAGAATTAACGACCGACGTTTTCTATTATCTGCCTTTGGCTGGACAGTTTTATTAGCTCCGCTTACAGTTGGGTACTCTGGATAGTTCTTTGAATCCAGCTCCCAGGCTGCTGCTGCAATTATCTCTCTAGCCTCAATCTCTGCCAGAATTTTCTCCCGCCGCTTCAGCTCAGCAGCTTCCCAACTATCTGCTTCCTGCTCAGCATTTTTCCACTCTTGGGATGCAATCTCTTCCCGAGCCTCAATTTCATCAAGTATCTTTTTATCTTTACTTAGTTTTGCTTGATTTAGTTTTGCAATTAATTTTGCTTCAGCTAAAGCTAAACGCTTGGTCTCATCTCCAGAATTTTCTATCGGCTTATTAGCACTGATTTGCTGCTCTAGTTTGTGCTTCTGCTCGGCTATCTCATTTGCAAGAAAAAGACGGTCAGCAGCGTTCTCTTTTTCTATACGCTCGGCATCAGACAGTGTTTTCTCCAATAGTTGGGCGTTGGAGTCTGCTTCTGCTTCAAGAGCGGCAAGAATTTCTTCGGTTCTTGCTGCTTGCTCTTCGGCTAAGCGACGCATCTCCGCAGCCTTTTTTTCTGCGACTCTACGAGCTTGTTCTTCAACTTCAGCCCGTAGCTTGGCTTGGGCTTTTTTCTGTTCGGCAAGAATTTTTTCTGCCTCAGCAATCTTTTTTTCGCTTATCCGACGTAGTTCAGCAGCCTTTTCCTCAGCTATTTTTCGTGCCTTAAACTCAATATCAGCTAGTAATTTATCCTGAATTTTTTTCTGTTCAGCAGCTAATATTCTTGCCTGAGCATCTCTCTGCTCTTTCAAGAGTTGCAGTTCAGCAGCTTTTTTTGCTGCTCGCTGCATAGCCTCAGCTTCAGCCTTGGCCATAAACTCTGCATATGCTTCAGCTTTTGCTTCAATAGCAGCAAGAGTTCTCCTCTTTTCTTCCTCCCTCTCTTTCGTTATACGAGCTATTTCTGCCTTCTTTTGTGCAGCAAAACGGATAGCTTCTGCCTTTTTTGCCTCAGCTAATCGGATAGCCTCAGCTTTTATCTTCTTGGTTAAAAGAATTGCCTCAAGCTTTCTCTGTTCAGCCAGCTTGATATCAGCAGCTTTTTTTGCCGCCTCCTGGCGAATCATCTCAGCTTTTTTAAGCTCCGCCAGTCGGATCGCTTCGGCTTTGTTTGCCTCAACAATACGCATCGCCTCGGCTTTGGCTTTCTCCTGGGCTTTGGCTATAGCCCTAAGTTTTGCTACCCGGTCTGACCTAAATTTCTGAACAGCACTATTAGCCCAGGCAATCTGTTCTGGTTTCAGGGTTTTAAGAAGGATCTTGTGCTCCTCTTGCAGATGTTCACCCTCCTGACCATCAGCCAAAATGTACCATTTCAAAGCTTGGGTCAGATTTTTGGGAACGCCAGACCCCCAATAATAGAGCCGGGCCAACAGCCTTTGTGCTTCAGAGTTGTCCTCTTGGGCAGCCATATTAAAATAGTATGCAGCTTTGGTTGGGTCCTCTTTTACACCTAAGCCAACCTGATACATCATGCCAAGTTCGATCTGGCTTTTTATATCACCCTTGTGGGCTGCATTATAAAACCAGCCAGCGGTACGGACCAGATCAGCATCTTTCACCGGTTTCTGGTTCGGTGCTGTGTTGCCGTCAACCTGACTGTGTTGAGCAGGTGGAGTTTTGTCGGCAATATCGCCAGGAGGTGAAGGTTGACTGGGGGCTGGAACAGGTTTGGGCATAACAGTAGCTTTTGCTGCTGCTTTTTGGGTGCTTACAACCGGGTTTTCAACTTTTTCTGCTTTTTCAACTTTTGCCAGCTTTTGTTCAGGGTTACTAACTGGAGGGGGGCTTTTTTTTGCTGGCGGCGGGGCGACTTTAGTTGGTGGAACCGGTAATCCTAATCTTGTTAAATTGCTTTTTGCCTCAGAGCTGCCGGAGGCAGATGCTCTATTATACCAATCAACCGCTGCTTTCTCATTTGGTTTAACACCTATACCGTGTTCATAAAAATATCCGGTTAAATTTTGGGCCTTTGCATTGCCTTTTTCAGCAGCAGCTTTAATAAGCGTTGTTGCTTTTAAAATATCCTCTTTAACGCCATCACCAATAAGGTAGAGCATTCCAAGATTTAGCTGACCTTCAGCAGAGCCACGGGTAGCAGTACGACTAAACCAAACTGCCGCAACCTTGGGGTCTCTTTTGATTTCATGTCCGGTAATCAGCATGGTTCCCAAACGGTTCTGTGCCTGGATAGATCCGGTTAAAGCCTCACGAAGTGTATCTTGATAGGTGGCAACAACTGGAGATGGGGTAGCCTTTTTGCTGTTCGCAGCAACCGGAGCTGGATTAACCGGTTCTGCAGTAGCGACTACTGGTAGAATAGCAAGAGCAACAACCAGCCCAGCCAAACCTGGCAAGCTAAATTGTGGCAACAGCACATGACGTGCCCCAACCCCCACTTTTGTTACAGGTGGTTTGTTAGGACATGAACCATTTTTGCCAATGTGGTTCAACGAGGAAAGTAGATTTTTAACCATCATACTGTTCTTACTCCAAATGCCGTACAAAATTGGGACTAAATTTAGCTTTTTATATCCCAGAAGTCTTCCTACTCAACCCAATATCGGTTTCCCACTTTTTTTGTTGAGTTAAAAATTGGCAACCTCTTCTACTTATATTGTTTTTATTAGAGAAATACCGGGTTTTATCTAAACTGCCCCCATAAAGAAAGGTACAGAATGAAATCTGTGAAAATTTTATCATGAAGCTGATGTTATCGTTTAGATTACTGATCTTGCTAAAATGTGATTTCCCAGCTACCCAGAGTTAATGAAAGTAATTGCATTTAGTAAAAAATTGGGCTGTAGATTGAGTGGACTTGGGCTGTTATTCAAGTTAGCATGGATGTCCGAACCCAGGTTAATCCATTTGTTGACCAATATTTTAAGTATAGAGTTGGATATATGAGAGATAATAGAGATAGCTCTGCTGTTAATAAGAACAAGTCACAACTAACAGTCAGTGCTGCGTATGCTCAAGCTGTTGATCATTTTAACGCCAAACGCTTCACAGAAGCCGACCAGCTCTGTACTGCTATAATTCAGCAGCTTCCAAACCATCTTGATGCTCTGAATCTACTTGGGGTAATAGGACAAAACCTCAACCGGCATGATCTGGCAGTTGAGCAGTTTCAACGTGCTTTGAAGATTGATAATAGCAGAGCCGTATTGCTATGCAACTTGGGGATCTCTCTAAACCAGTTAGGTAGAAAAGATGAAGCTATTCAGGCGTTGCAAGCCGCTTTGGAAAAAGACCCAGACAATAGCCAAATAGCCGGTTATCTAAATGGAATTTTGAACGCAGTAGGGGATGGTCTGGATCTTGATTCCGGTGCTGACAAATCCATGCAGCAGGGGTTGTCCTCCCATCAAGCAGGTCGATTGGATGAGGCTATATACTGGTATGGAAAAGTTCTTGACGTCCAGCCGGAAAATAGTTCAGCCCTCTCTAATATGGGTGTAGCACTGCAGAGCAAGGGTAGGCATGGCGAGGCCATCGTTTATTACCAAAAAGCAATATCTATTAATCCTGATAATGCAGACGCCTACTCCAATCTTGGTGTTGCTTTACAAGAGCAAGGAGAGTTAGAAAAAGCTGTAGAATGCTACCATAAAGCAATCTCTATAAAACCAGATTATGCTGAAGCTCACTATAATCTTGGCAACACCTTTAAAGAGCAAGGCAATCTGGATGCAGCCGCTGGCAGCTACCAAAAAGCAATTTCTATCAAACCTGACTATGAAAAAGCCCTTGGCAACATATGGCTGGTTCTTCAACCTATGTGTTATGAAATAGCAGAACGCTCCCGAGATGTTTCATCTATTGAGAGAATAATTGCTGCCCTGCCCACACCACCGGAACCAGATATCCTTAGCTTCAGGTGTAAATCAGTACTTGGTGAGGATATGCTTGATGTTTGGCAACGTATTGTCATCCACATGCAATCTATTCAAAATAGAGCCGTCGCTAATACTAAAACTACTCCCCAACCTCTCCTTGGCAGCCAGGTAAAAAGTACGGACAAAAAAATAGTTGCTCTACTTCATTTTGGCAGGAGTGGCTCTGGATATCTCCACAGCCTTCTGGATTACCACCCAAAGATATCTACAATGCCGGGAGTATATATGAGCGGATTTTTTGGTAGAGGTGTCTGGGATAGCATCAGCAGCAGTGGGTTGCATAATATTCCAGAGCGGTTTTCTCTGCTGTACAACGTCCTCTTTGATGCCCGCAGCCCAGACAGAGTTCCCCCAGCATTTATTGGTGACACCAGCAACAGTTTGGTTGGATTTGAAGAGGGGTTTACAAAAATGGGTCCAGACCGGGACCGGCCTCTGGCTCTGGACCGGAGCCTATTTTTAAATAATCTTGGCAAAGCCCTAGAGAGTTTTACAGATCTTGACCAGGGGCAGCTTTTTTCAGCACTGCACCACGCCTATGAAGAGACGCTGGGCAATGACTTTATGGAAAAAAGCCTGATTTTTTACCACCTCCATAAAAATGATCTCTATAGTATGGGCAATTTTATCAATTTTTACCCCAATGCAAAACTACTTATGATCATAAGAGAGCCGGTACAAAGCTGTGAATCGTGGGTGCTTAAAACTGTGAACAGAAACATGGAAAATGGCTATAAAATTTATGAAGAGTGTATAGGAAAGATCAACAGTATGTTGATGGATTTAAACTCTCCTGTATTTAGCAGCCAGGACTCATATGCAATACGGTTAGAGGATATTAAGGCCAAGCCAAAAGAGACCATGGGTAGGTTGTGTGCCCTGTTTGAGATAGAGGACTCTCCTTCACTATATGAATCGACGATGCAGGGGTTGAAATGGTGGGGAGATCCAAGCAGTAAACTTTATGGTAGAACTCACAACACCGATAACTGGCAAGATGATCCGCTCAAGAGCAAAATTGGTGAGCTGTTCTCTGAGTCAGACCAGTTGATCATAGGGACGTTATTTTATCCTTTAAGTGTCAATTTTGGCTATGTGGAGAGGGATGACATCAGGTTCAGAGAAAATCTGGCAACGATACGCCCCCTTATTGACAAGGCGCTGGACTTTGAAAAAACTCTCGCAGAGAGTTTCCAGGGCCATAACCCTCCCTTAGAGTCAACTACTAGCTTCAAGGCATTTCATGCTGTACTCAATGGAAGGTGGAAGATACTTGACAGGCACGGCTCCTACCCTTACATGTCCTTGCAACCCCTTCCTAAATTGTAGTTTTTGCAAAAAAAAACAGGAAAACCCCACTCTCTGCAAGTGGGGTTTTCCTGTTTAAATCAACAAAAAATACTGGTAATTCTGGAGGCAGATTTAGCTAGCTGAGCTTGCTTCCATATTATATTTGCGATTGAACCGCTCAATTCGGCCAGCGGTATCAACAAGCTTATGTTTACCGGTGTAGAAAGGGTGGCAGCTAGAGCAGACACCTAAGATCTGATCACCACCTGTAGAGCGGGTTTTGATTTCATTGTTGCAACCGGAACAGGTATAGGTCACATCTTCGTATTTTGGGTGTAAATCTTTTTTCATCACTCTATCCTTCTAACTCGTCAGTTGTTCATGCTCTCGAAAAACTCGGCATTATTCTTTGTTGCTTTCACTTTGTCCAGTAAAAAACTCATAGAGTCTTGTGGACCCATTGGTAATAGTACTCTACGCAGGATCCAAAGTTTTTTCAACTCTTCGCTTGTTGTCAGCAACTCCTCTTTACGAGTGCCTGACTTGGCGATCTCAATAGCAGGGAAGATCCGCTTATCAACAAGTTTACGATCCAGATGCAACTCCATGTTGCCTGTGCCCTTAAACTCTTCAAAAATAACCTCATCCATCCGGGAGCCTGTATCAACCAGAGCTGTGGCAATAATGGTTAAAGAGCCGCCCTCTTCAATATTTCTAGCTGCACCAAAAAAGCGCTTTGGTCGGTGTAGGGCGTTGGCATCTATACCACCAGAGAGAACTTTGCCTGATGATGGTGCAACAGTATTATAAGCTCTGGCCAGACGGGTTATGGAGTCTAGAAGAATCACCACATCCAGTTTATGTTCAACAAGCCGTTTGGCTTTTTCAATCACCATCTCTGCAACCTGAACATGGCGGGTTGCCGGTTCATCGAATGTTGAGGCGACAACCTCACCTTTTACCGAGCGACGCATATCCGTAACCTCCTCAGGCCGCTCATCAATAAGCAGCACCTGAAGGTAGACTTCGGGATGGTTTTCGGCAATGGCGTGGGCTATGCTCTGCATCAACATGGTCTTGCCGGTTCTTGGTTGGGCAACAATCAAACCTCTTTGCCCCTTGCCGATAGGGCATACCAGGTCAATAACCCTGGTTCCCATATCTTCACTGGGAGCACCTTCAACCTCCATGAAAAGCCGTTCATCCGGGTAGAGAGGGGTTAAGTTGTCAAAGAATATCTTGCCGCGGGTTTTACTGGGTAGTTCATAGTTGATCTTCTCAACACGTAACAGGGCAAAATAACGCTCTCCCTCTTTTGGTGAGCGAATCTGCCCCTCGATCACATCACCGGTGCGGAGACCGAAGCGGCGAATTTGTGATGGAGAGACATAAATGTCATCTGGTCCTGGCAGATAGTTTGTGTCTGGAGCCCTCAGGAAACCAAAGCCGTCTTGCAGAACCTCCAGCACCCCCTCACCATAAATCTGCCCTCTGTTTGCACTCTCTGCTTTTAGAATACCATATACCAACTCCTGACGGCGCATGCCGCTCATCCCTTCAACCTTTTTTTCTATTGCAAGGGCGGTGAGATCGGCAACACTCATCATTTTGAGGGTTTTAAGATTCATGGTAGAGGCGTTTTCACTGCTTTTAACGGCACTATCCTGATTTCTTGCGGTCGTATCTGGAGTCTTTTTTGGCAACTCTGCTCTTTTTGGTGCTGTCGGAAAATTAGGCATCAAGCGTGTCGAGCGATACGAAGCCGTCAAA
>JADFZU010000072.1 GCA_015232365.1 Magnetococcales bacterium
AGGAACCATCTGCTGACATTGTCTCTATGGAGCCATCAGCATAAGTGGTAGACGATGAACCATCAGCACCATATGTGGTGACATTACCGTTGCCGTCATCATAGGTGGAAGAGCCATCATCATTCCATGTGTCCACAGAACCATCATCAGCAGGGAACTCGCCAGTAGCACAGGTCTCTGCAGTACAACTCTCACCATTTGCGTCGGTAAAGGTCCAGTTACCTTCTGCATCCCAACTCTCAGAAGATCCGTCTGCATATGTCATGCTTCCTGAGCCATCAGCATTTGTAACACTACTATTGCCCTGACCGTCGTCCCAAGAGCCAGAACCATCAGCATTCCAACTACCAGAAGAGCCGTCGGCACTGGTGAATGAATTGCTTCCGTCTGCACTCCAACTACTACTATTGCCTTGTCCATCATCCCATGAGCCACTACCATCAGCGTTGGTGGTGCTATAAGAGCCGTCTGCACCAGTAGTTGAGCTGGAACCATCGGCACTCCAGGTACTGGTGTTGCCTTGACCATCTCCCCAGGTACCAGAGCCATCCATATTGCTGGTATTGTAAGAACCATCTGCACCAGTGTAGCTATAGGAGCCATCACCACTCCATGATTCTGAGTTGCCTTGACCATCTGACCAGGAGCCGGAACCATCTGCTGCATTCCAACTGGAATAGGAGCCGTCAGCACCGGTATTTGTGTAGGAGCCATCAGAACTTGTGGCCCCGGAAGAGCCATCAGCATTGGTGTAGGTACTAGACCCATCAGCATTCCAGGTACTGGAGTTACCTTGACCATCTCCCCATGAACCGGAACCGTCAGGACTAGATGTGCTAAACGAGCCGTCAGAACCGTTATATGTGTATGAACCGTCTGAGCCCCATGATTCGTTGGAGCCGTCGGCAAATGTTGCACTACCGGAACCATCAGGATTGTAGTTGTAGGTGTTGCCGTTGCCATCATCATAGCTGGATGCACCGCCATCACTCCAAGTATCGACAGTTCCGTCATCGTTAGTGAAATCACCTGTTGCACAGTCATCAGCAGTACATGTTCCACCTCCAGGATCGGTATAAGTCCAGTTGCCTTCTGCATCCCAAGATTCAGAAGAGCCATCAGCATATGTTGTCATACCGGAGCCGTCGCTGTTCCAGGTATTTGAAGATCCGTCAGCCGCGGTCCAACCACCGGAACCGTCAGCATTTGTCCAGCCACTGGAACCGTCAGCATTGCTATAAGAGCTGGAACCATCGGCACTAGTGGTACTCATCGAGCCGTCAGATCCAGTCCAGCTGCTAGAACCATCAGCACTGTTGCTCCACATCGAGCCGTCAGCACTTGTACCTCCCGAACTGCCATCTGCAGTGGTCCAACCGCTTTCGCCGTTGGCATCATTCCAGCCGCTGTTGCCTTCAGCATCACCCCAGGAGCCAGAACCGTCAGCACTGTAACTGCCCCAAGAGCCATCAGCGTTGGAATATCCACCATTACCCTGACCATCATCCCAGGAGCTGTTGCCATCAGCATCATCATATGTTGCGTCACCGTCCGTGCCGAGCTCATAAGATTCGCCGTCTGCCCCATCCATAGTATAGTTACCATCACTATCCCATGTCTCAGTAGTACCGTCAGTATTTACTGTGCCACTAGAGCCATCATCGTTATAGTAGTCTTGGTTGCCATCAGTATCGGTGCAAGTACAGGATCCATCATCGTTGAAATGGTCTACTGTTCCGTCATCATTTTGAAACTCACCTTCGGCTGGTTGGAACTCATTGCCGTTAGCATCAGTATTTGTGGTATTGCCTTCAGCATCTGTAGATGTGGTTGTACCGTCGGAGTAAGTGGTGGTTGTGGAGCCATCGGCACTATAAGAGCCCGATGTACCATCGGCTGTTGTCCATGTACCGTTACCCTGTCCGTCAGAAGAGCCGGAAGAACCGTCAGAACCAGTATAAGAGCTTGAGCCATCAGCATTCTCAGTGTATGAGGAGCCGTCGGAACTAGTATAACTGGATGAACCATCAGAGCTGGTAGTGCTGGTGTTGCCATCGGAGTCGGTCCATGAGCTATTACCTTCCGCATCCCAAGTCCCAGTAGAGCCGTCTGCCCCAGTATAGGAACCTGAGCCGTCTGCATTCCAACTATTGGTAGATCCATCAGCCGAAGTCGAAGTACCAGAGCCATCGGAGTTCCAGCTCTCTGAAGAGCCGTCTGCTCCAGTATAGGAGCCAGAACCATCTTCATTGATTGTCTGCACTGAGCCATCTTCATAGGTTGTGGTGCCAGGCTCGCCAGCAGTAGTCTCTTCTCCTCCAATACCAGCATCATCTGGCTGATGGGGCATATCATCACCATCGTTGGAGTACATATCACTATCTTGAGGAGGCATCCCTCCATCATCTGTAGCAGCCGGATCATTATTTTGATCGTTGCCAATATCTTGGGGAATATCAGCCGCAACAGATGCCAGGTCGCCACCGATCATTGCCGGGGCGATACGGTCTTCCAACTGTTCCACTTTGGATGCAACTTTTTTCTTCTTGGCCATTTTATATGGTCTCCGTAAAAAACATTGACAGCTCTTTCAAGCATGCAACATCGAAAATTTAGCAATAAACCTCCACAAAAACTTCAACCTATAAGTGGAGGAGCTCAATAATTTTACTTAAGATGGGAGTTAGAGCAGATAATCAGGGTATTGAACAACCACCCTGAAACAATGGTATTACCGGAACGGAGATGAGAAGAATGTTAACATGGTGACGAATTCCTTTTTTGCTTTTACGTAACTAGATTAAAAGCTAACAAATGAAATATTATCGTAACTTGAGTAGTAGGGAGCTTAAATAGATTAAAATAAAATAACAAGCAGAAAATGTGACTTTTTGAGCTTTTTCTTAAAAAAGCAAAATATAAGAGTTTAATAATATACTTATGCAGCGTAAATTGCTGAATATATATGGCTTTTTGGTGTTACTATTTGTCAAGCAACAGATACTTTTTGTGATAAAAGTTAAAGATCAAATCGAATCCCTAAACCTTCGGCTGAAATTCGAATAATTGTGCATGGTATTTTCAAGGTCTCAACCTGTAAATCTATGAGAAGTGTTCCACTCTGTCCTACCCGGTTGGAATAATCACCAAGGCCACGTGCTTTTAAAAAAACACCACCATCGTTGATGTTGCCAGCCAAGCCGGAGATAATATAACCATCCGCCATCCGCAGAAGCAGCTCTTTACCGTATGGAACTCTATATTGTGTACGTTTTTTAGCCATAGAACCTCTCTATATCCTACTTAACCAAGCCTACAACATCATACCCAACTGCCAGATCTAAAGTTGCCAGGGCTGTAAGGTAACTACTCAATGACGAAATATAACTATCACGGGTTGTAGTACGAAGATCCAGAGCATCCAAAACATCGGTAGCAGAACCCAACTGCTGCTGATAGCGAATTTCATTAACCTTGAGGTTCTCTTCAGCCTGTTTTAGGGATTTTTCCAACACTTTCACCTTTTTAGATGCCTGTTGAGCATTTAAATATGCCTCCCTAACCTCTAGTAGTACTCCTTGTATTTTATCATCATAGCTCAACTGATTCTGCCTGGTAGTAGCTTTGGCAGCCGTCACCTCTTTACTGGTTTGGCCCCAGTTCCATGCAGTCCATGTCAGAGAGACTTTTGCTGTGGTGGTAGCATCATACTCATGATAACTTGCATCAAGGCCGGTTGTTGAGTAGACGGTAGTAAAGTCTACTTTGGGAACAAGTGAAGAGCCTGTAGTTACCTCACTCCATTTACTGGTCTCCATATCAAGATAGCTCTTTTCCAAATCTTTACGATTGGCTCTTGCTTGATTGTAAGCCTCATCCAAACTCAACTTTGTCATCTCTTGCCACTCAAGGCTGGCATCTACATTAATAGGGGCAGACAGAGGTCTTCGCATTAAACGATTCAGAGTTGATTTAGCCAGCAGCAGGCTGTTTTCTGCTTCAATCACCGCCTGCTCACCTTTTGCTACCTCAACCTGGGCCTGCAGCACCTCATTCTGCCAGTACCTACCTACCTCAAAATAAGCTTTGGCGTTTGACTCGTGGATTTTCAACCGTTTAAATGCCTCTTTAGAGGAGTGTAGCAACTGTTCTTTTTCCAAAACACTATACCATGCCGATTTTACATCACTAACCAACTGTTGCCCCTGTCTTATAAGGTCAAACTCAGCTTGACGGGTGGCTAGCTCAGCTTTTTTCCACCCCCCCCACAAAGATTTACCACGGTAGATTGGCTGGGTTAATGTTACAGATGTAGTATAGGACTCTGCTTCTGAACCGCCAGATGTACTAGTTAAAATATCTGAACGACTGCTAGAGAGAGCTAGAGTAGGCAACATTTTACGGAAGGTGGCAGTCTCTGCTGCCTCTTTACCCTCCAGTGCGACTACCTTGCCGGCCAAATCAAGGTTTTCTGCCATGGCTATAGATAAGCAACGCTCTAGGCTTAGAGTGTTCTCTGTACTATTCGGTAGAGGAGGCCCTTTTTCTGCAACCGGAATCGGGGTCGAAGCCATCTTTTCTGCACTACCAACTATGGAGTCTAAAACACCTTCAGCATAGGAGGTTGATATACCTGCCATAGTCAACCCGGCTATTAACAAAGATAATTTACGCATGGTATAAGCCTGTTAAATTTTTTATCAAAAGTAATACTAGCACATTTACTGCAATTTCAGGGTGACATACCGCCCTGCAACCACGGCACCTTTTTTGGGATGAATAGTCCAGATCACCCGTCGCAATCCACTAGCTGCGTCTACCATGGGCAGGATAACACGTACCTCACCCCAGCCAACATTTTTACCCTCAGCAAAAATGTTTGACTTTACCCCGACCCGCAGATCTTGGGCAGCAAGTGGTGATGCATCCATGCTCACCTCCAACTGACTTAAATCTATCAGCTCCAGAGCTGGAGAGCCTGCCCCAATCCACTCTCCTTTATTTGTATTTACCACAACTACTGCACCAGAAAATGGAGCAACCAGTTTGCAACCGTCCAACGCCCATTTTGCTGATGCCACATCAACCTTGGCTTGTTTAACCCCAAGCTCAGCCAATGCAACAGTATCATTACCATCAACAATAGCTGTTTCAGACATAATTCCTTTCTCGATTAATAGTGCAGTTTTTTTGTTTTCTCGAACTGCCTGCTGCAAGGCAAGTACGGCAGAAGCAAGAGAGGATTTGGCCTTTAACATTTTAAGTTTGGCTTCTGAGTCATCAATCCTGGCAAGAACATCACCCTTTTTCACCACTGTACCCTCTAAAGGTCGGTGAATAACCACCCCAGACTGGGTAAAACCCAATTTAGACTGATTGACCGGTAGCACCACCCCTCGGAGATTTGCACTCTCTTCTTGCAGCTCTTCATACTCCTCAGCAGCACTAAGTATCTGTGGATTTGCTATAAGCAAAAACAGTGTTATAATCAACTTCCAACGTATAGGGCTATCCATATTTTTTCCCACCTCATTTTTTTACAAAATTATATCTCTTGGTTAAACCCCTACAACCACAAATCACTGCGGAATGTGGAACGAATGGGTCGTAAAATATGTGCCCAAAGTGGGGCAGGTTCTCCCAAAATACGTACATCTGCCGTCATGGTTGGTGGCGGCGGTTGGATATGGTCAGGAATATCCATGCTGATCCGTAGTTGAAAAAGCCTGTTTGGTCCATCCATCATGGCAACAGGAGTGATAGCCTGAACCGTACCGTTTAATACCGACTGTGGCGACCCAGCCAGACGTACCCTTACCGGGTTACCCTGACGAATAAGAGCAAGATCCGACTGTTCTAAAACCACATTCACCCGGCGTTTGTGTTTTGGTATCAAGGTAACTACCGCTTCACCACGACCAAAATACCGCCCTGACAGTGTTAATGGCGGCGGACCATCTACAACCCAGTTACCAGCAGGAACCTCCTGACTCAAGCCTTTGATTTTCTTTTTAACACCTTCTATCTGTAACCGAATAGAGCGGAACTTTATAGCCACCATCCTCTGCTGACTACGTTCACCTGTACCCATGGCAGCATTACGGTCCAGTTCCATACCACGAAGTTGTGCCTGGAGGCGACTCTGCTCCAAGGTAAGCTCAGGTGATTCCAACTTAAAAAGCACATCGCCAGGCTTGCCAATTAAAGATCGATCATTATTGTATCCGGCATAACTGAGATAACCACCCTCGGGGGCGTGTATTGGCAGGGACTCAACATCTACCTCGCCATCGGAGATAACCACCACACGAGGAGTCCATAGAAATAGTGCAGCAACAAAAAAAACCCCAAGAACACCTGATACAGCACGTCTGCGTGGAGTGGAAAAAAAGGCTTTCATCACAAACTCCTTCAACACTTCCGACCATTGGCCAGTCATCATTTTTACAAACTTGGCCACCAGCAACAGAAAGAAAATCACTCCCCAAGTACCGTAAGCCTGGGCGATCATCTCATATCCCATATAGGCTAGACCCGATAGCATTATAGTCAGGTAGAGAACTATCAGTAGCCCATAGTTAAAATATACTCGTTTCTCTCTAGGAGATGGTTTGGATGGTGGCTCTTCATCAAGACGAAAAATATATTTTTTTAAACAGTAAGAGAACCAATCTAGAGAGTTTTGCCGTAAATTTGGAATCTCCAATACATCGCTTAGAATATAATATCCATCAAATTTCATAAGTGGGTTCAAGTTGAGGAAAAGAGATGAAGCAGTCGCTACTGTTGCTAGGATAAAGGAGATCCGGCCCAGAAGATTATCAACATCGATAACAGTCCATATAAAAATGGCAACTGCTGCTAAAACCAGCTCAATCCAAACTCCTGCCAAAGCCAAATATATTTTGTGGCGGTTATTTTCAAATAGCCAGGCGTCGTTTACATTACAGTAGAGGCAAGGTTGAAAGGCCAAAACCAAAAAGCCCATATCGTCTACCTCGCCGCCAAAATATTTACAGGTCATACCGTGACCAATCTCGTGGACAGCAATTGCTCCCAAGGCCACAAGCCAAACATTAAGCAGGTTCCACCCTCCCTGTTGGGAGAAAAAAAACACCCTCTCAAAATCAGCAACAAAGCGGTCAATCTGGACCACTATCATTCCTATAGATACAAATATTAGAACAAAACTGAGCTTAACCCCGGTTGGGCTCCATAACCATTTGACACTATCTAGAATACGGTCAAAAAATTCGTTGGGATCATGGAGATGAAACCTCATACTTAGCAGGGAGCCTTTTGCCTGCAAAAACCTCCCTTGCCTCTGCTCTTTTAGTTTCTCTATTAGTGCCGTACGCTGTTCATCCTTGCTCCGCTCTAAAAGTTTATAATCTTTGACAGAGTTGATTAACTCAGTCACTGCCTCTTCATCATACTCATACTCACTGTTAGTGCTGTTAAACTCCTTGACCAGATCTGCCTCATCCCGTTTACCATCAAAAAGACCCAACATAAAAAACTGAGCTTCGTCAAAACGGTAATAAGCCTGTTGATCTGGCTCTTTAATGACATGAGTTACCTCTCCACGCTGGACAATCTTGCGGATTCTAAGCTCTTCACGTAGTGGAGGCGGTGCTGGCAAGAGGGGTTCTCCTTAATCTATTGTAATTCCAAACCAGAAAGCACCAACGTTGACCAGTCGCCTCCACCACCTAGTCATGACAGAGACGTCTGGTGTGGAGATGGAGGCATGACCAGTCATTCCTGGTAGTAGGGCAACATCACGCTCCAACACCTTGACCTCAGCGACAAATCCCTCAGGAGCAGTTGTATCTGTAACTCCCTCTTCTAACGCTTCAGCAGGAACCGAATAGGCCCGACCAACATGTATGACTTCACCTCTGAATCCCTTCCCGGGACGTGATCTTAGCACCCCAGTCACTAACTGCCCTGCTTTTACATCCAAAACATCCTCTTCTGGCAGTTCCACAACGATAGTAAACTGTTCAGGATTGGCTATCCGAAGTAGTTCCGAACCAACGGGAAAGTCCCGACCAATCAGTTCAGCAGGACGGGGGGTCAGGACAACTCCATCAATGGGTGAACGAATTACAACCTGTTTAATCTCTCTTCGGGCCTGACGCAATTCGGCTTGGGCAGCAATACGCTCAATAATTGCCCGGCTCATGGCAGCAGCATCAGATGCGGCTTTTGCCTCAACAATTTGTCGCTCCAACAGTGCCAGTTTTGACTCCGCCTCTACCAGCTTTAGGCGGATCGGTAGATCATCAAGTTGGGCTAGCACAGCTCCAGTTTTGACCTTTTGCCCCTCAACTACTAGACTATCTTGTACCCGGCCCGCAACTCTGAGATAGACCCCCTGACCAAAACGGGACTCTACCAAACACTCCCCGGATACAGATCGGAATACCGGCAGTACATGGAGGCCATAAGCAGTCGAAAGAATTATACCTGCCGCTAAAGATAGCCGCACCCAGCCGGAAGCCAGTTTTTGTCCTTTTTGACTTATCTTACCCAACACATCGGCAAAAGGAATCCGGTGGAAAAGGCTGGCATTCCTCAGGGAGACCGTAGCCTGGGTAGATATAATGGATACCATATCAGCACTACCAGCCGACATAAACTTAGCCTCTTCGCTCTCCATCCATAAAACACCAAGTTTCCCCTCATCATCGGTTAAAGGTATTGACCAGGCGGCAACTGCCCCTCGCTCTTCAAGATATTTAACCCAAAGGCTATCGGGATCTTTTGCTTTTAGCTCTTTAACGTCTGCAACATAAACAACCTTGCCTGATTTTCGTACCTGATCCATTAGCTCAACCAGTGTTTTCTGCCAACTGGAGCGGTGGTCAGGTGTGCCACCAGGAGCGATAGCGGCCAAAAACAGGTTGTCTTTCCCTTCTGCAACCAAGCTAATTGCTGTAAAGGAGCTCTCGACCAAGTCGCCAGTTAAATTAACTACCAGATCCATAACCTGATCAAGATCAACACTTGCAGTAATCTGTCGGGAGATCTCCATCAAGGTACCCATCTCCTTGACTTTACTCTCAGTCTCCAAAAGCCTAGCATTTCTTGCAGCGATAGAGGCAGCAAGAGCCATGTCCTCAACCAGTCGCCGGTCATCCTCGGCAAACCGTTTTTGGAACCCAGTCCGTTTATTTATTATCTGGATAGCCCCGAATGGTTCAGGCTCTTATACTGGTGCTGATGGCTCAAGCGGTAGTTGGGATGATGCAGGTAATGGCTCATGGACAGGTGCTGATGGTAGTAGCAGTACTTGGAATGCTGACGGCTCAGGATCATATATTGGAGCTGATGGCTCGTCCTATACATATAATGCTGATGGAACCGGCGAAGCTATCTATGCTGATGGTACTACCGATACTTGGTAGAGCAAGC
>JADFZU010000073.1 GCA_015232365.1 Magnetococcales bacterium
AGCTGGACATCATGCCACTTCAGGTCTTGATTGAAGCTACCATTGCCGAAGTGACCAACTCCAATACCGCATCACCTAAAAACTCCAACCGCTCATTATGCCAAACTGTCAATCTGCCAAGGTGAGTCTCTTGATCTGCTGGAGTTGAGCAGTGGGTTAAAGCCTGATGGAGCAGGTCTTCATTTACAAAAGTGTAGCCAAGACGGTCTTGCAAACCTTTTAGAGCATCTTGGGAAATTTGCGTGTATTGCTGGTTTTTTGGAGTTGTACAGCTAGTGTCTGACAAATCTACATCAGATTTCATAGAGTTATCAACTTTCGGTTTCATAAGTCAGAGAAAAATTTTCATAACCATCCATGGATATCAGATACTCACCAAGCATAAATTCCATGGATATTTGATAATCTACATAGACCCGATAGCCCAGACCGCTTTTTATCACAACAAAAGTCTCATCATCAGCATCAATATGGTTGCGATCCAGCTCAAAGTCTATCCGTTTTTTTATGGTTGGCAAATCCAGGTCAACATAATCAACAACCACACGGTCAGCAAGATCCCTCAGAATATAGTAGTTATACAGCCCAGGAACAACCCGGAAGGTAACTGTAAAAAATGCTCCAAAAGCCAAGAGCACTATCATCATCTTTAGATTAGAACCACCAAACTGTCGACTTGTCATAATCTTCCCGCCAAAATTACTCTACAGGAGTCCATAAACGTTCCCAACGCACACCATCGGCTAGATTTTCTGAATGTTGATCCCATGACCAGAAAATCCGTAAAGCCCTACCTACCAACCTATGGGCCGGAACAAACCCCCAGGCCCGGCTATCGTTGCTGTTATCACGGTTATCTCCCATTACAAAATAGTGGTCTTTAGGAATAACCTGGTCGGTGTAACCATCCATAAACGAGTACGACTGAACAATGATTGGATGGGAGATGTTATCCAAGTTTTCCGTAAAAATGGCCGCCTCCCGTATATCACCTTGCACCGTTTTATAGTTATACTGCCCCATGGAGTTATATTCTATTGGCTGACCATTAATATAGAGCCTTTTACTACGGTAGACTATCCGGTCTCCGGGAAGACCTATAATTCGCTTGATATAATCTTTATCTGGATCTCTTGGATATTCAAAAACAGCAACGTCACCACGACGGGGACCATCACCCATAAAAACTCTTTGCTGGGTGAACGGCATGCGAAAGCCATAGGCATATTTGCTTACAAACAGGTAGTCGCCAACCAACAAGGTAGGAATCATGGAACCGGAAGGAATTTTAAAAGGCTCTACAAAAAAAGCACGAACCGTTAAAGCTATACCAACCGCCATGGCTATAGCCTCAAAATACTCCAGGGTATCACTATCTTTAGCGAAAAATTTTCTACCAAAAAAGATAAAATAGATACCAACCCCAACCAGCAAAAGGGATATTGGCGGGCCTAAGCTGCCAGCATCTTCATTGTCGATAGACGGTCCTGCTGAGATATAGGAACCAAAAATATAGAGACCAAAAAGCAAAAACAGCCCACCCCAGATATACTGCTTCTTTGCCGCATTATTAAACTCTTCTGGCTTTGCCAAGTCAGTGTTTTCAGCAGCCTCCCCCTCTACAACCTGATTGTCTGAAACCTTCTGGTCCATCTCCATTATCTACCTCAATCCGCTTTCAAAACAGCTAAAAATGCCTCTTGGGGAATCTCAACCCGCCCAACCTGCTTCATTCTTTTTTTACCAGCTTTCTGCTTTTCCAACAGTTTTCGTTTACGGCTAATATCACCACCATAACATTTTGCTGTCACGTTTTTACGCATGGCACTTATCGACTCACGGGCAATAATTTTTGCTCCAATTGCAGCTTGAATTGCAATCTCAAACATCTGCCGGTGAATAATCCCTTTCATTTTTTTTGCCAACTCACGGCCCCGGCTCTGGGATTTATCCTTATGGACAATAACCGACAACGCATCCACAGCCTCCCCATTGATCAGTATATCCAACTTTACCAGATTACCAGGCCTATAATCGAGGAGTTCATAATCTAGCGATGCATAACCACGGGAGATTGACTTTAGCCGGTCATAAAAATCCATTACAACTTCGCTCATGGGTATTTCATATTTGACCATCACTCGTGTATCGGAGATGTAGGTCAAATCACTCTGAATACCACGCCGTTCAGTACAGAGGGTCATTATCGGCCCCATATGCTCTGCTGGAACCATAATTGAGACGAGAATAAACGGCTCATCAATAGCAGCCAACTCCCCTTGTGGCGGCAAATCAGATGGGTTATGGACTTCAAACTTTTCACCATTGGTCTTGGTAACCTGATAGACAACCGTTGGTGCAGTGATAACCAGATCAAGGTCAAACTCCCGCTCCAGACGCTCTTGAACAATCTCCATATGGAGCATACCCAAGAATCCGCACCGGTATCCAAAGCCCAAAGCTGGTGATGTTTCAGCATCGTAGGTGATGGCAGCATCATTTAAGGAGAGCTTCTCAAGAGCATCTTTCAAATTTTCATATTCTGCTGATACTACCGGATAGAGACCGGCAAAAACCATTGGCTGCACATCTTTAAAACCATCTAGCTTCTCTTCAGCCGGGCGTACCGACTCAGTTATGGTATCCCCTACCCTGGCCTGAGACAGCTCTTTGACTCCAGCGATAACAAAACCAACCTCTCCAGCACTTAGTGCCTCTCTATCGGTCATCTGTGGGGTAAAAGCACCGATTCTATCCAGTGGATAGTCCTGAGAAGAGCTCATAAAACGGATTCTTTTTGTTTTTGGGCCTTTGCCACCAGTACGCATCTCGCCGTCATAAATACGGGCTAAAGCCACAACCCCCAGATAGTTGTCATACCAGGAGTCGATTATAAGGGCTTTTAGTGGTTTCTCTACATCACCAGTAGGTGGAGGTATCCTGGCAACAACAGCCTCAAGAATCTCTTCAATTCCAATACCGGATTTAGCCGATGCCTCTATAGCATCACTTGCATCCAAACCGATAACCTCTTCAATCTGAGTCCGAACCCGTTCCGGTTCGGCTGAGGGCAGATCAATTTTATTCAATACCGGAATAATCTCTAGATTGTTATCCAAGGCGAGATAGACATTAGCCAAGGTCTGGGCCTCAACCCCCTGGGCGGCATCAACAACCAGCAACGCCCCCTCACAGGCTGCCAAAGAGCGGGAAACTTCGTAAGAGAAGTCTACATGCCCAGGAGTATCAATAAAATTTAAAGTATAGGTCTGCCCATCTTTAGCTTTGTAGTTCAGGCGAACAGATTGGGCTTTGATGGTTATGCCACGCTCTCTCTCAAGGTCCATACTATCGAGAAGCTGTTCTGACATCTCTCTTGATTCAAGAGCACCAGTATACTCGATCAAACGGTCAGCAAGAGTACTCTTGCCATGATCTATATGAGCAATAATTGAAAAGTTGCGAATATGTTGCAGAGACATTTGGGCCGATTTCTCCCGGAGGCTTAAACTCCAGGTATCAAAATAAGGGGCTGCATTTGCAGCAAAATTAAAATCAACCCCCTACTTATAGTCTCCTCGCTCGCTTTTTGCCAGTTCCACTGTCGCAAGAAGTGCAGTTCTATGCAAAAGATCTCGCTCTTCACTATTGGTTGGAATGTCAGACAATGTTCTAAGTGCCTGATCTCTTGTCTCTTTTAGCTTTTGCCTGGCCAAATCTTCATTCCCGTCTTTAATTAAATTAGATGGGTCCAATTCTTGACCTAACGCCTCTAAGCTATCGAGAATCTCTCCAGTTTGCTCTATCTGCTCCTTGCGTTGATGTTGAGAACTTGATGAGACTCTATTAACAACTTTTGCAGCCGAGACCTCTTCAACGCCTTCAGGACCATTAGACCCGGCAACTTCTGCCAGTTGCTGGGCAAAAACTTCCCCTACAGCTACTTTACCTGCTGCTTTTTTTCTGGTGGACACCGGGTTAAGGGTAGTTTTACCAGCCTTTCCTACTCGGCGGATACTCATAGACTGACTCCTTCACTCATGAAATCATTTAATTTACCAAGGATCTCTCAGGCCCCTGAAAAATTATTCATTTATAGTACTGCTAAAACATCTTACAAACACCATGCCAAAATTGACTGAACTCCAAGAATAGGCATTTGGAAGTATCTAAACCACCTCTTGCTGATCTACAGATCGATTATTTTTTTGCACCAAACGGTTTAGAGCATGAACATAGGCTCTGGCCGAGGCTTCAATCACATCATTATGAGCTCCCAATCCTTGAACAGACTGCTCGCCATTGGTAAGCCGAACCACCACTTTTGCCTGAGCATCTGTACCACCTGTAATAGCTTCAACCCTATAGAGATCAAGAGTTACCCCTCTCGCCTCAGGTATAATAGCTGCAATGGATTTAAATGCAGCATCCACAGTTCCGGTTCCCCACCCTGCTCCTTGAACATGCTCACCACGGATCTCCATCTCCACCGCAGCTACCGGGGTATCTTTGGTTCCAGAGGCGACATGAATCCGTAACAGTTTAAAATGTTCTGTAGTTCTGATCACCTCATCTTCTACCAGGGCAGATAAATCTTCATCAAAAAGATCCTGCTTTTTGTCGGCAAGATCTTTAAACCTGCTAAAAGCCCGGTTAAGATCATCTTCAGATAGAGTGTAACCCAAGGTAGCCAACCTATCTCTAAAAGCGTGTCGCCCTGAATGTTTGCCTAAAACTATCCGGTTAGCTGTCAAGCCCACCGACTCCGGGGTCATAATCTCATAGGTGGTAGCCTCTTTTAGAACCCCGTCTTGATGAATACCTGCTTCATGGGCAAAAGCGTTAGCTCCAACTATGGCTTTGTTTAGCTGAATATCAATACCGGTAATATTGGCAACCAGACGGGAGGTATTGATAATTTCTGTAGTCAGAACTCTGCAGTGGTATGGCATAATATCACGACGGGTGTTCAAGGTCATAACCACCTCTTCAAGAGAGGCGTTACCTGCCCGCTCACCAATACCGTTGATGGTACACTCAACCTGTCTGGCACCACTTTTTATGGCTGCTAATGAGTTGGCAACGGCAAGCCCCAAATCGTTATGACAGTGGACTGAAACTATTGCTTTATCAATATTTGGTACCCGGTTCATGAGCATATTGATACGTTCGCCAAACTCGTTGGGCAGTGTATAACCAACAGTATCTGGAATATTGATGGTTCTGGCTCCAGCATCAATAACTGCTTCGACAATGCGACACAGAAAATCCATGTCGGTACGACCAGCATCTTCAGCCGACCACTCAATATTTGCTGTATGTTTAGCCCCATATGCCACTGCAGCTACCGCTGCTTCCAATACTTGATCCGGGGTCATATTGAGTTTGTGCCGCATGTGGATGGGACTGGTGGCGAGGAAAATGTGCAATCTTGGGTCTGCCGCCTGGGATAGAGCCTCCCAAGCCCGGTCTATATCTTTAAACTTTGCCCTGCACAGACCAGCAACTGAACACTCTTTAATCTCTGCTGCAACCGCTCTAACTGCTTCAAAATCACCAACTGAAGCTATGGGAAAACCGGCCTCGATAATATCTACTTTTAGAGATTCAAGCTGTCTGGCAATACGCAATTTTTCATCCATATTCATGGATGCACCGGGAGACTGTTCACCGTCTCTCAGAGTGGTATCAAATATGAAAACCCGGTCTGCCATAGCCAAAACCTCTAGCCAAGAAACTGAAAACAAGTGCGTATAGCTCTCTTCTCCAGCCCCTAAACACTTAAATCCTTAACCTCATCCTCCTCAATCTCTTTACCTTCAGCAAGGAGTTTTTGATACTCCCGGTGGCTATGCAAGATGGAAGAGAGATAAGCGATACTGACAACAAACAGAGTCACGGCCAGATGAATTGTCATCATGGCAAGGAAAACCACTACAACAACCTGACTTAAAAATGGCCGTTTACGATGCCAGGAAAAATCTTTAAAGCTACGAAATCTTATGGAGCTAACCATGAGGATTCCAAGAGTAAAGACCAAAAACAGAGGCAGCCAACGCCACAAACCATCTCCGGTTGCACTACCGACATCACTGGAAAACCCCATCTCTACGTAGAACAGAACTGTTGCTGAGAGAATCCCGGCAGCAGCGGGAGTTGGCAAACCTTGAAAATAGCGTTTTGAAACCCTCTCATCCTGGGTATAGTGCTGCACATTAAAGCGGGCTAAACGCAACGCACCACACACTGTAAAGAGAAACGCCGCTGCCCAGCCTACCCTGGCAAAAGGGACCAATGCCCATTGATGCAGAAGTACGGCAGGAGCAATACCAAAGGAGAGAAAGTCCGCTAGACTATCGTACTCTTTACCAAAGGCAGAGGTGGCGTTCATCGCCCTTGCCACCCTGCCATCTAAAAAATCAAAAACACCAGCAACTAAAATAGCCATTGCACCATTTTCAAACTGACCGCTCAACGCAGCCATAATGGCATAAAAACCAAAAAACATCCCGCCAGTGGTCAGAAGGTTTGGTAAAATATAGACCCCTTTACCTCTGTTTTTTGGCTCATTCACGGTTAAGAGTCACCCTTTAATTGTGCGATCACCGACTCTCCAGCTTTGGTTGTATCACCCAACACCATCTTAACCTCAGCAGATAGAGGTAGATAGATATCAACTCTAGAACCAAAGCGGATCAGACCAAACCTCTCGCCAGCAGCCAAAACATCGCCCTCTACTGCTCGGCAGATAATCCGGCGAGCCACCAAACCAGCCACCTGGACAAATGGCAGGTTCGTTCCATCTTCCAAAGTGAGAAGAATCTCCATGCGTTCATTCTCAATTGATGCTTTATCCAGGGCAGCATTGACAAACTGCCCTTTGTGATAAGCCAAACCATTGATTTTACCAGCCATTGGAGAGCGGTTTACATGAACATTGAAAACATTCATGAAGATAGAAAATTTCCGGGCTGGCTCTCCAGACAGCGGAGCAGACTCGACCTCCTCTATAGCAACCACCCGACCATCGGCAGGAGCAATTACCCCGCCAGGAACATCAGGTGTTTCTCGGTCTGGATCACGGAAAAACCAGATACACCACAAAGCCAGGACCCACAGTGCTACATTAGCGATAGGATACGCCGTATTGTATGTTGATCCTGCTCCAGCCACCGCAATAAAAATTGCGATAAATGGAAACCCCTCACGGGCAACTGGACTACGAAATGCCATCAAATTCTCCTAAATCAATAGCCCAATTAGTTTTTATCTTTATCAACAATTTTACTATCCTGAATCCACGGCATCATACTACGCAGCTTACCGCCAACCTCTTCGATCTGATGCTCTTTACCAATACGACGCAAACCTTTGAAGCGTGGCGTACCTGCCATATTCTCAAGAATAAACTCACGGGCAAAATCACCAGTCTGGATCTCACGAAGAATTTTCTTCATCTCTTTCTTGGTCTCATCGGTAACAACCCGTGGACCACGGGTCAAATCACCATACTCAGCAGTATTGGAGATGGAGTAGCGCATATTTGCAATCCCCCCCTCATAGATGAGATCAACAATAAGCTTGGTTTCGTGTAGACACTCAAAATAGGCCATCTCTGGAGCGTAACCAGCTTCAACCAGAGTTTCAAAACCGGCCTGGATTAGAGCAGTAATACCGCCACACAACACCGCCTGCTCACCAAACAGATCGGTCTCAGTCTCCTCCTTAAAGGTGGTCTCAATGATACCGGCCCGGCCACCGCCGTTACCTGAAGCATAGGAGAGAGCAATATCACGAGCCTTGCCAGTGGCATCTTGATGGATAGCAATGAGGGTTGGCACACCTCCGCCACGGTTGTATTCAGCCCGAACCAGATGTCCCGGACCTTTTGGAGCAACCAAAAACACATCGACACCCTTGGGTGGATCAATTTGACCAAAATGGATATTAAAACCGTGGGCAAAAACCAAGGCAGCTCCATCTTTCAAGTTACCAGCAACATCTTCTCTGTAGACTCTTGCCTGGTGCTCATCAGGAACCAGAATCATAACCACATCTGCCACAGCAACAGCTTGGGAAACTTCAGCAACCTGCAGCCCGGCATTTTCAGCTTTTTTCCATGAACTAGAGCCAGAACGAAGACCAACAACAACATCAACCCCAGAATCACGAAGATTTTGCGAATGGGCATGACCTTGGGAACCGTAACCGATAACAGCTACCTTTTTAGATTTTATAATTCCCAAGTCGGCATCGCTGTCATAATAAACTTTCATATAAAAATAATCCCTATTGTTTGAATGCAAAAAATAATTTTGAATACTTTTGTTAAATAACTATCTCGTAATCCCTCGGTCACCACGGCCTAGAGCCACCTGACCTGTTCGGACCATCTCAGTAATACCAAGAGGTGTCAACATGGCCAAACATGCATCCAGTTTTCCGCTGTCACCAGTAACCTGAATGGTAAAAGTCCCAGGTGTGGCATCGACCACCCGTGACCGGAAAATATCGGCTATACGAAGAATTTCCGCCCTCTGTGACGGTTCGGCAGAAACTTTAACCAGCATCAACTCCCTCTCAACATGGGGGCCGTCCGTAAGGTCTGCCACATGGAGCACAGGAATCAACTTATTAAGCTGCTTTAAAATCTGTTCAATAATGTGATCTTCACCGACAGAAACCAAAGTGATTCTAGAGGTCTCGCCATCATTAACCGGAGCCACAGTGAGACTCTCAATATTAAATCCCCTGGCTGAGAACAGACCAGAAACACGAGTGAGAACTCCCGCCTCATTCTCAACTAGAACTGAAATTATGTGTCGCATTTTTCTTCCTACCTACAGCAAAATCATATCGTTAATAGCCGCACCTGCGGGTACCATAGGGTAGA
>JADFZU010000074.1 GCA_015232365.1 Magnetococcales bacterium
TCTGTATCAAAACGTTCAGCCTGGGCACGAATTTTTTCCATTAATTCCGGGCCTTGAACGCCATTTTCAAAGCCTCATATTCACGTCCATATTCTTGGCGGCAGACCAATAGGACCGATGGTCACTAACTCCAGGTGACATAATAAAGATTTTTCTATAGAATCAACCGAACATGGATTATTCTATACTTGGCAGTTGGGCATGAATTAATGGTGCATTATATTGGTTTATCTGGTGGATCAAGAGGTTGTGCCAGTGATGTGCTAACAACTGCCAAATCTGGATTATAGTAAAAAAAGGGGAGTTATAAGATACCATGGATATGAGCAAAAGAGATATCACTACCCATATTTTGGAGCAATACGATAAACAACTCCCCTACCTCACCGACTTTAAAAACCGTGAAGTAGAGCTACTAAACAGTCTTATTATCAAGAGCGGTATTACCGTTCACTCCCTCAATGGCAAGGTCAAAAAACGTGAACACCTCCTAGACTCTTTCACATCTATGGAGAAGCCACCTCAAGAGCTATTCAAAGTTGATGGCCTATTGACTATACACATCATTGTCTATTTTGAAGATGATGTAAAACGGATTGACGAAATAATCAACTCAGAGTTTAATATTGTCCACACCCATCTTATAGATCAACGATCAATCATGGACCCAGACCGCTTTGGTTATGCAGCACGCCACTACCTGACGGAACCACCGGAAAGACGGATAAAACTAGCTGAATATCAACAATTTATCGGCATGAAAACCCAGGTAAGGCTATTCTCGGTAATCCAAAATGCCTGGGCGGAAATTTTAGACCATCTGGGCAACCCTAACAAAGACTCTCTACCAAAAGACGGTAGAAGAGCCTTCGCTCGCATGGCAGGCTTCCTAGAGCTGGCAGATGAGCAGTTAAACGATATAAAAACCTTCATAATGCCAGCAACTCAACAAAACAGCCCCGGCTCAGCAGCGGTGCACGTTGAAAGAAACGAACCAGAACCACGTGCAAAAGCCAGATCACCTAATATAAACAGCACTGAACCATATAAAGCTCAGTATGAAGTACCAGCTTTTAGCAATCAAGAGCCTAAAAAATCGCAAATAACCCGGGAAGAGTTAGCCAACTTTATTGTCACCAACCCAGCAATAAACTTTATGGACCGGCAAGTAAAAGATATCTACAGCTCGTCTCTTCAATACCAAGAGTTGGTTGTTGACCGTCTGCTGGAGAGTGTAAGCTATTTTCAGTTCTCATCAATTGCACAACTATCAGAAGAGGTAGAGAGATACCAGAAGGTCTCTTTAAAAATGACGACTCAAATTTTTGGCGACCCAGAGCAAGAGAATTATGAATTTCTGCCGGTGGGCATATCAATCTCTCTGCTCTTTTTCGCACTGATTGCCAGTACAGGCCGACAAGAGCAGATTGCCCAATATACTCATAACTACTCATTTCTTAACGATGAAGCCAACATAGAGGTGGAAAACAACCTCTCCTCATGGTACAGGAATGCCTTAGGGTAAATAAAACCATTAATTACAACATGTTATTCATAAATATCGACACGTTTTCCTTCAAGATAACAGGAAAACTTGACAAACCACTCAGTCCGCACTAGCCTGTTGAGCTTTTGGTGTTCCTGAGTTGACTTGACAAGATGTTTAACTGAAAACTGGCTAAACATCTTTCATCGTCTAGTGGTCTATATTGGTCTGTTTAAGAGAGTAGTTTCATACAATTGGGTATGCTTCTATCTTAAACCCGACCCTGAAAGAAGAAAAATATCTTTCGTAAACCTCATAAACCTAGGGCAATCACCACTCACTCGTATATCTTGTATAAGGTTGTCTATGGCCCGTTACCCTGACAGTCTAATCGAAGAAATCCGAGAACGTGTCGACCTTTTAGATGTAGTTGGACGATATGTAAAACTAAAGAAAAATGGAATTAGCTGGCTTGGTCTCTGTCCATTTCACAATGAGAAGACACCATCTTTTAATGTTAGGCCAGACAAAGGGTACTACAAATGTTTCGGCTGTGGTAAAGGCGGAGACGCTTTTGATTTTTTAATAAGAATTAAAGGGGTAGAGTTTTTTGATGCCATTGAGGAGTTGGCTGGAATAGCCGGTATACCTCTACCAAAGCTGGCAAAGGAGTCAGCAGCCCAACTCCAGCAAAAAAAACAGAGAGAAGAGCTTAGAGAGTGTTTAGCCTCTGCACTGACTTTTTTTCAGCATAACCTTAACAGTCCTCAAGGCAGACAGGCACACCTCTACTTATCAAATCGTGGACTTTCACGAGAAACCATTGATAAATTTCAAATTGGATATGCACCGCCAGGCTGGTCAAACCTGTTAGACCATTTTGGTAACAGTGAACAGTCAGTTAAACAACTAGAACAGGTAGGCTTGGTAACAAGCAAGAAAGATGGAGGAAACAAGTACGATCGGTTCCGTGACCGAATAATTTTCCCAATTTTTGATTTAAAGGGCCACTGTGTAGCTTTTGGAGGCCGTATACTAGGTGATGGGCAGCCTAAATACATAAACTCCCCTGAGACACCTCTCTATCGAAAAGGTGACATTCTCTACGGCCTGGACAAAACTCAGGAGGCCATACAGAAAGAGGGGCAGGTGTTGGTTGTTGAGGGGTATATGGACCTGATCGCTTTGGCTAATCAAGGGATCAACAATGTTGTTGCAACATTAGGCACAGCTTTAACCCAAAATCATCTACAGCTTATATGGCGAAGAACCAATCGAATTATTTTTTGTTTTGATGGAGATCGGGCGGGGAAAGATGCAGCGTGGCGTGGGTTGGAGATGGTAATAGATGGGCTGCAAGCTGACCGAAATGCCCAGTTTCTATTTCTTGGTAGAGATGAAGACCCTGACGAGGTAGTTAGAAGAGATGGTGCGGCTGGATTTAAAAGGTTAACCGATAAAGCAACACCACTAATCGAATTTTTAATTAGTCGATTAAGTGTAAATTTAGATCTTGATGGCCCAGAAGGGCGAGCAGCTTTGGTTCATCGGGCAAGGCCACTATTAATGAAAGTGGCAGACCCACTACTTAGGGAGCTATATGCAGGAACAATAGGTCAACGGTTTAACATTCCTCTGCATCTGGTAACGCCGGAATCAACTCCAGCAAAAAACAGGCCCAATGCTACTAGAGTTTTTGCTACTCCAGCAAGAGTGACACAAAAAAAAGCACCGTTTGTTCGACAAAAAAGACCAGGGCCAACAGTCTCATTAGGACGAAATTATGAGCAACGCCTACTCTACCTGCTCTTATTGTCGCCAAAAAAAATAGTTGAGCATGAAGAGCGTTTAGGAGAGGTTGGATTAAAAACCCCTCAATTTGCAGAATTATTAACCGATCTAATTGGGATAGAACATGAACAGCTTGAAAGCGAAGAGTTGAATATATTAGACCAGCTCTCATCACCAGATAATCTGGCAACGGCAAAAGCCATACTCTTCAGTGAAGAAGAGGTAGAGCCAGAATCGGCAGAAGAGGAGCTGGAAGGTTGCATGACAACAATCCAAATCAAACAGACAAGAGCAGAACTACAACAGGCCATAAAACAGTTTGGAGAAGACTCTAACAAACAAAATTCAGATAATTTACTAGGTTTGAAAATTGAATTAAAAAGATTAGAGAAAAGTAAAATACGGTCCACACAAACTTAAAATTATGTGTGGACTCGATAATAACATAGACCAAAAAAATACGGACGGATCCATAATGGGTGCTGATAGTAAACAAGATCACATGAAGCAGCTCATCGCACTAGGTAAAGAGCGTGGCTTCCTGACCTACGATGAGATAAACGATGCCCTTCCCAGCGACTTTAATAAAGGCGAGCAGATCGATGCTGTTTATGCTGTCCTGGATGAAATGGGCATTAAAGTCTCTGATAAAGATGAGACTGAAGAGCAGTCGGTTAGTGTATTAGAACCATCTAATAATGAAGATGACGATGATGAAGATGATGGAGGTAGACGCAAAGGTATAGAGTCATCTATTGAGGATATTGACCTTGGAAAGACTGATGATCCGGTTCGCATGTATCTGCGAGAGATGGGATCTGTCGACCTACTAACTCGTGAAGGCGAGATTGTTATAGCAAAACGGATTGAAGCAGGCCGCAACCTGATTTTGGAAGCCATAAGTGACTCAGCCATTACCTTCCGAATGATAGAATCTCTATCTGAATCAATCCTGGAAAGTACTACAGTATTACGTGATATCATTGATATACCTACTCTGCAAATTGAAGACGAAGATGTAGACAGTGAACTTGCAGATGTAGATACTGTTATTGCTCTTGACGACGATGATAGTGAAGATAGCTCTATCAATATAATTGAGACAGACGATGAAGATGATGTAATAGATGAAAATACTGATAAAAAAGATGTTGGAGATAGCATTAAAGGCAGTGATAGCTCTGAAGATGACGAAAAAAATGAAGATAACGATCCAAATGATATAGATCCTCTTCCATTAGACGAGTTGGCAAAAACCACTGACCAAATAAGAATTCAAGAACTCCGTGAGTCAACTCTGGAGATTTTTGTTAAAGTTCTTGAACTGTATGCTCAACTCAAAGAGAGCCGTGCTGAGCTAAAAGAGCTATCATTAGGTAATAATACCAAACAGATCAAAAAAGTTAAAAAACGCTGCCAGGATCAGAAGAGTAAAATAGTTGAAGTAATGTCTGAAATTAAATTCTCTCAAAAACAAATTGATAGAATTGTAGGCAATATTAAAAAATATGTTAAGCAGTCCAGAAAAATTGAGTTGCAAATATTCCGGTTATCTGGTGAAGCAGGTATTGCAAAAAAATCTTTTCTCAAGGAGTTTCCTGGCAATGAAGGTAGCCGGGAATGGGTGGATGGCTTAAAAAAACATTCTGCGAAATCCTGGCGCAACTTTCATGGTTTTGCCGACCAACTCTACGTCTATCAAGACAGTCTATCAAAGATAGAAGAGGAGGCAGGCCAGACGATTGCGAAACTCAAGTCGACAAACAAGTCGATAATCAGCGGTGAGCGAGACGCAGCTTGGGCCAAGAAGGAGATGGTTGAGGCAAACCTACGCTTGGTTATTTCAATTGCAAAAAAATATACAAACCGTGGGTTGCAGTTCTTAGATCTGATTCAAGAGGGTAATATCGGCCTGATGAAGGCCGTAGATAAGTTTGAATGGCGGCGTGGCTATAAGTTCTCCACATATGCCACTTGGTGGATCAGACAGGCAATCACACGCTCTATAGCCGACCAAGCCAGGACAATTAGAATTCCAGTCCATATGATAGAGACTATCAACAAGCTGGTTAGGACTAGCCGGCAGATGGTTCAAGAGATGGGACGTGAGCCGACACCAGAAGAGATATCCAAGCGTATGAGTCTCTCACTGGAGAAAGTGCGTAAGGTTTTAAAAATCGCCAAGGAGCCGATATCTCTAGAGACACCGGTTGGAGATGAGGAAGATTCACATCTTGGAGATTTTATCGAAGATAAATCCATGCTATCTCCTTCAGAATTGGCTATCATGTCGAATCTTAGGGATACGACAGGTAGAGTACTTAAAACCTTGACTGACCGAGAAGAAAATGTTCTAAGGATGCGTTTCGGTATTGGTATGCAGACAGACCACACATTAGAAGAGGTTGGCAAGCAGTTTCATGTAACCAGGGAGAGAATCAGGCAGATTGAGGCCAAAGCCCTAAGAAAGTTGCGCCACCCAACTAGGTCAAGAAAACTAAGAAGCTTCTTAGAGTCCTAACAAGATCTCCAAGAAGAAAAAGAAGAAAAACAAAAAATCAGGGCCCATAGCTCAGCGGTCAGAGCCGCCGGCTCATAACCGGCCGGTCCCAAGTTCGAATCTTGGTGGGCCCACCATTTAATATCAAGAGGTTAGGAGTCATTTCCTAGCCTCTTGCTAGTTTAGGGGGTGCCGAAATATTGCCAAATCTCTGGCAAACATTATCAGCATACCCTGCAAGCTGTTGTCCTCCTAAATGAGCATATCTACGAACCATCTCTGCACTCTCCCACCCTCCTAACTCTTGTAGAACGTGAAGTGGTGTTCCTGCTTGAACATGCCATGATGCCCAAGTATGTCGCAAATCGTGGAATCTAAAATCCTCAATCGCAACTCTCTTGAGAGCAGCTCTCCAAGTCTTATTATTTGCACTTGAAAGAGCCCTGCCACGATAGGTGAAAATTAACTTCTGATTTTTACCTATCTGTTGACTGACAACATCCACTGCATCAGCATTCAGAGGTACAGCAATGGCCCTACGGTTCTTTGTCATATCTGCATGTACCCAAGCAACCTTCCGGGACAAATCGACCTGTGACCATTCTAGGGTCAGTATGTTTGATTCTCTAAGACCTGTTGCCAGAGCAAACCGGGTTATGTAAGCCAAATACTCAGGCAACTCACGAATTAATAATTCAGCTTCGTGAGGGAACAACCACCTAATCCGTCGTTTTGGCTCTGGGAATAGTTGCACAGCTGGTGCTCGCTCTATCCATTCCCACTCCCGTTCTGCTTTTCGCATCAATGCCCTAACAATTTGCAACATCCGGTTTGCAGTTGTTGGGCTGCTCTCTTGCCGTTTGATATCTCTTACCCTGTGGATTTCATCACGAGTAATTTCTGACAGTAGTTTTTTACCAAAATATTTATCCAACCAGCGAAATGTTTCATGGTCGTTTCTAATGCTTAACTTGTGCTTCTTTTCCTCCAGGTACTTTACAACCGCCTCTTTCCATGGCCTGTCTGGTTTTTCTTGCAATCGAGATTGCCGCCAAAAATCAGCTTTTAACCTGTCGTGCAGTTCGAGTGCTTGTTCTTTGTTTCGAGTCCCAGTACTTTGCCGTATGCGGTTTCCGTCTGGTGTGACGATGTCGGTGTACCAGATGCCGTTTTCTTTTCTTCTAAGCGCCATGTCTTACCCTCCTTTTTTGCGGCACTTTCTTGAGTCTGCCGCTTGTTAGTATACTGAGACTTGAGCCATTCAGCCAGATGGATATTCAAAAACACCCATTTCCCGGCAACCTTGGCTGCTGGAATACGCCCCGAAGCTGCATGTCGTTGCAGGGTGTCAGGGTGCATTTTTAAAAAGGCAGCAGCACCTTCAATTCCAAAGGTTTCTAATGATATAGAGTGAGTCACGCCGCTTTTCCTGTTAAAAGTCGCTGGGTGTGACCTCTAACAACATCCATGTATAGATCAGCTTGGGTTTTGCCGCGTGATTCGTAGTACATAATGATCTGGTGATAACAACCGAGACGTTGTAAGTTTTTCATTATCCGGGGCGGATTGAATCCCATACGAGTCAATATAGAAACCAAGTTCCCGATCACTAGAGCCAGATTTTTTTCTATACCTTGAGAGCTTTGTTTCTTAGCACGTCTAATATTGACACCAGCAGCAGGGACAAGGAACTCAACATCCTGCATGAGAATTTGCCAGAAAGGATCAATGTATGTTTTTGTTAATTCAAGACGGTTCCGTTTGAGACCATACCTCCAGATATCTGTCAGGTAAGCAATTACCTGTTCAAAGGATTCAATCTCTTTTTTCATGCCCTCTGCAATCTCACGAATTACAGAATGATGGAATCTAAGCTCAATCCGCCAAACAGGTTTTTCTTTATCGAAAGATTCCCCTGATTGCTCTATCCATGAACGTTGATGATATTCAACCTTGTCATCTCTATTGGCCTGTATATCCTTCCGGTAAATACATACTTGAAGTGAACCAGCCAAGCCAACTGTATATGTTTCAGTATTTCCGTAGATAACAGCAAAATTCGATATATCAACCGTTCCATAATTTCTCATAGCAGCTATTCCTGTATGTTTTCTCTTTACTCTGGCATGGGTAATAAATCTAGTTTCAAAATTTTCTGGAAATTCCCACCCTTGAACATCAACAGCCAAATGAATTGCAATCCCTGCTGGTTTAAAATCTTTCAAAACTTGTGCTGCAAGTTTATTCAGTTCTGCCTGAATTTTTTTTGGCCCGATACGCCGGATAGCCTGTGGAGACACTTCAATCTTTAGGTGAGAATCACATTTATCTACACTCGCATGGAATCGTTTAATTAACATAGTAAACCCGATAAAATTATTCTGAAGCTTGTACTGAAAACCAGAACTTTTTCCAAGCTTTGAAAGATGCCAAACATCTGGATTTTCGAAAAAACTGAAATTCTCTTCACCATTATCAATCAGGTTTTGCAGTGTCTCCACAAGACCACCTAGAAGCTCACCTTTGTAGAGTTGGCGAATTGTATCAACAGCACGACCAATCAATTGAATATGGGACATATCGTGTAGACTATCTCCCCCAAACAACATTCCCTTTTTATCTTCCAATTGATCATTTTGAGATAGACTTTCCAGACTATATCGTGGATGAAATTTTCCTTTTGCCATGAAATCATGCTCCTGTGTGTTGCAGTGACCTGTTAACGGGGTTTTTCCCACTATATTATGAGGAGTGTAACAGGGACTCCTCATTCTTTTTCATCCAAGCATCACAGGTATGCTACCGCTTCATCGTCGCTGCGTCGGGGACTCCTCGCTCCTCTTCAGCGTCCGCATACCTGTTTTTTGTTTTTCAAATTAAAGATCATAGTTTACCTTCCGCCTTTCCTGATCACCCTATCACCGTCGCCCGTCAAAAAGTGGTGATTTTTCCAATTTTATCAATCATGCGGCTCTCAATCCAAACTTCAAACAAATCAATAATTTCTTTGCATAACTATATAACATCATTTCACCCCACCATAGTCGCCGATAATTGACAAAACCGG
>JADFZU010000075.1 GCA_015232365.1 Magnetococcales bacterium
CCTCACGCTTATCAGGCGTGCGCTCTAACCAACTGAGCTATAGGCCCATCCGAAGAACCTGTGTTGTATACGCTGCCTTGCTATCTTGGTCAAGGGGTGATTAGTAAAAAAATTGAATTGATTGGTAAAGATTTTTAAAATTTAGCCTAAAATGTCCGGTAAATCGTTGACAATTGAGATAAGAAAGGGCAGTCTGCCCGATCTAATCTTGGAGAGATGGCTGAGCGGCTGAAAGCGGCACCCTGCTAAGGTGTTATACTCGTTAAGGGTATCGAGGGTTCGAATCCCTCTCTCTCCGCCACTTTCTTATACACTTAATAAATTTATACTATAAATATCGTGCGTTTTCACCCTCTTTTTCTGGTTGTCGCCTTGTTATTCCTTACCGGTTGTCCTCAAGAACAAACCAAGGATAAGGTCTTTCTGAGCCTAGAATACCGTGAAAAGGGGCGGCTACCTGTTGCTCCGCATGTTATTGATGCCAAAGCCAAGCCTACACAGGATATGGTTGTCGATAGTGATGGAACAGAGTTGCGCTTTATGGTTCTGGATAAGCGTACTCTTGTTGTTCAGCAGTTAATTGTTCCTGTTGGCGGTGAAGTTGCTGCTCCTTGGGGAGGGGTTATAGCTCCAACTGCTTTTGTCTCTGATCTTGTTATTCGTGATGGGCGAGCCTATCATGGACCTGAGGGACATGTTAATCCCGTTGTTTGGGTTGTTCTGGAGGACGAAGCCAGGGAGAAGATCCATGAGGGCTGGATGTTCGTCCGGGATACAGCACAGACTGCATGGGATAACCCCCGTTATGATTTAACCTTTCTTGGTATGGATGATTCTTGGGTTGCCAGGCAGTGACGGTTCCAACACCATTTTTGTCTAAGGAGCAATCCCTGGCTGTTTTAGCTCTTGCTGGTGCAGTTGGATCTGGGGCACAAGATGAAGTTCCTGTTGGTGCGGTACTGGTTGATGAGTGGGGGCGAATCTTGGCCCAGACCGGAAATCGACCCATTGCAGCACACAATCCACATGGTCATGCAGAAATAATCGCAATGGGCGTAGCCTGCCAACGGATAGCAAATTACCGTTTGGTAAATACCAGCTTGACAGTTAGCCTAGAGCCTTGTCCTCTATGTTGCGAGGCTTTGAAAATGGCAAGAGTTTCGAGAGTTTCCTCGCTTGCCAGCCGTAGTGAGAATCACAGCTCCGTAGCAGAGAAAAGATCTTTTGTAGTAGAAGAAAATTTAGAGGTAGCAGAACTGCTTAAATATGTTTCTGGGCAATTATTGAGATTTTTCTTTGCTCGACGGAGAGGAATTTGCTTAAATCCCTCTCTTGCGAAAAATTAAGTAGATGCAAGACAAATAGTTTACAGATGTATGGAGAGATGTCCGAGCGGTTGAAGGAGCACGCCTGGAAAGTGTGTGAACTCCACAAGGGTTCCGAGGGTTCGAATCCCTCTCTCTCCGCCATTTAAATAGCTCTATGGATTGCCTTTGCTGGCACTGCTGTAGAGATTTTCTAGATACCAAGATCTTACGTTACGTTAATCTTGGATTATAAGTGTGGGCGGCGTTGATGATCAGGTCATACGCAACGGAAACTTGCAAACCCCGTCAGGACCGGAAGGGAGCAGCGGTAGTGAGATCTTTCGTGTGCCGTATATCCCCTGATTGGAGCCGCCCTTATTTTTTGTCTGTAAACGGCAGTTAGAAGAGTTGCATATCGTCAGTTGCGGGTTAAAGGTTTAAACCAGGTCTCAGGAAGGCTTGTTCAGAGTCAGCGTTTCATAGAAAATATACCATCCATGACTTTCCGGATAAGTTTTGCCGGTTATTTTCAGGAGTGTATCTAGATACTATGTCAACCTATGTAGTCCTTGCACGTCGCTGGCGACCCCGAAGTTTTTCGACATTGGTGGGGCAGGAGAACGTCACCCAGGCTCTGAAAAATGCCATGTTGGGTGGTCGGATACCCCATGCATTTCTATTTACTGGAATTCGTGGTGTTGGCAAGACTACCCTGGCGAGACTGCTCTCAATGTGTCTCAACTGTGAGACAGGAGTGACTTCTGAACCATGTGGTACCTGTGGCTCCTGTAAAGAGATTATTGCCGGCATCCACCCCGATGTCATGGAGCTTGATGCTGGTTCCAGGACCAAGGTAGAGCAGATGCGGGAGCTTTTGGATCTGGTAGTTTATGCCCCATCCAGCTCACGGTATAAGGTCTTTATTCTTGACGAAGTCCATATGCTTTCTAAAAGTTCGTTCAATGCTCTCCTTAAAACACTGGAAGAGCCTCCATCCCATGTTAAATTCATCTTTGCTACCACAGAATCGAGAAAAATCCCTGCAACGATTATTAGCCGTTGTCAACGCTATGACCTTAAACGGGTTTCCCAAGTTGCTCTAATTGCTCATATGTCAACCATTTTGACCGCAGAGAAAGTTGAGTTTGAAGAGTCAGCTCTGGAGGTAGTTGCCCACTCTGCCGAAGGTTCAGTTCGTGACGCTTTGTCTCTTCTTGATCAGGCGATCTCTCATGGTGATGGAGGGGTCAGGTTGGCTCAGGTTACCGAGCTGTTGGGATTATCTAACCGGGAAGAGTGCCTGGAGCTGTTAGGCAATATACTAAATGGGCAAGGTAGGGAGGTGTTAATCTCTATTGGGGTGTTTTACAACGCTGGAACTGAGCCGGAAGCACTGATTAACGATCTTCTCGATATGCTCCACCAAGGGGTTAGAATGCAGATAACCGGAGTTGGGGAGGAGGGCGGCAACATGGACTCCATGGCAAATCAGCTCCATGAAAAGAGTTCAGAGGTTAGTCAAGAGCATCTCCAGATGGTCTATCAGATGCTGCTCCGTGGTAGTAAGGATTTGAGTGTGGCTGAGAACCGACAGCAGGCGTTAGAGATGCTGCTGCTGAGAGTAACCTTTCTAAAGCCGGTTCCTGATCTAGGTAAGTTGATAAAAATGGTTAACCAGAGTGGGGTGGGAACATCTGCCAGTAGCGGTTTTTCAGCAGTTGCTGCCACTGGATTTGGGGCTGTTGCAGCCTCGCCGGTAGCCGTTCCTGTGGCAGCTCCCCAGTTAGGATTAGATCAAGGTTTTGTAACAAAACCTATCACCTCGTGGCATCAATTGATATCATCCGCCAAGAAGAGTGCTCCAGAGTTGGCTATGAAGTTAGAGCAACAGGTAGCCTGTCTGGATTTTTATAATGGTGGTGATGCTGATCCGCCACGGATGGTTCTGCAGTTGGTAAATGACTGTTTTGGACCTGCGGATCAGGTAAGGCAGAGAGTCTCAGCATTTTTAAAAAGTATTGGAATTTCTGGTGAAGGTGTTGTTGTTCAGCCTGCTTCTGATGCAATCCGGCCTGAGACAATTGGTGAAGAGACGGCCAGGATTAAGAGTGAAGAGTTGAAGAAGTTGGTAGAGCAGACTAAAGAGCACCCGATTGTTAGGGATTTGTCAGCCCGTTTCCAGGTAGAGATTCTGGATGTGGAACCAGTTGACGATAGATCTGTCCAATAGTTGAATCTGGAGGTGAAAAGAAGATGAAAGATCTTGGCAATATTTTAAAGCAAGCCCAGAAGATGCAGGGCGAAATGGCTAAAATTCAAGAAGAGATGTCTGCCGCTTCAGTGGTTGGTCAGTCTGGTGGTGGTATGGTAGAGATTACCATGGACGGTAAACAAGAGGTTAAAAATATTCATCTTGATCCTACGGTTGTGGATGCCAGAGATGTTGAGATGCTTGAGGATCTTATTGTTGCTGCGTTTAACGATGCACAGAAAAAAGTACAGGCTTTGACCAAAGATAGCATGGCCAAGGTAACGGGTGGGTTGAATATTCCCGGCCTGAACCTGCCTTTTTAACCTAAACTTAAATAAATCAAGAGGCTGTGCCTGTTATATGCGAACAACTGCTAAATCTAGGTTTAATATGTCCGTAGCAAAAAACAGGCATTTGGCGTCTACTTAATGAAAGGTCTACCATCTGTTGATCGGGCGGTTGGGGTGTTCTCCAGGTTTCCCGGTATTGGAAAAAAGAGTGCACAGAGAATGATCTACCATCTTCTGCGTCATGGTGTGGATGATGTTGAGCAGCTCCTGGTCTCCCTTCAAGCTCTGCGTGACCGTGTTAAATACTGTGAAGTTTGTCATAATCTAGCTGAAGGCGATCTCTGCTGGGTTTGTGAAGACGCCAAACGTGATAGTTCATTGTTGTGCGTTTTGGAAGAGCCTTCCGATCTGATGGCTTTTGAGAAAGCCGGCTTTTTTAATGGTGTTTATCATGTTTTGGGCGGCAGGCTTAATCCTTTGGATGAGGTGGGGCCGGAGCAGTTGAATATGGTCTCTTTGAAAAAACGTCTTTTATCCGGGCAGGTAAAAGAGTTGGTTATTGCCACCAACCCAACTGTTGAGGGTGAAGCTACAGCCCATTTTTTAGCTCAGTTGGCTAGCTCTTCAGGCTGCAAGGTTACCCGTCTGGCATATGGCCTGCCTATGGGAGGAGAGCTGGAATATCTAGATGAGTCAACGCTCTATCAAGCCCTTTCTGGCCGTAGAGAGTTTTAATTACTGATAGTGCGGTTTATGCTTGTGATGCAGAACCATTGTGCACTGCATATAAACATGTTATAAACTGTCGTCTGTAAATGGAATGTAGTAATTAATATGGTTAGATTACCAATGGTTGTTAGCCTTTAAACAGTTTTTGAAAATTGTACGCACTTGATTGTATGTAAATGTTCTGTAGAAAAAGGCTAGGCCAAAAGGTGAAATGCAGCAGAAGATGTTGAGTTCACCTTGAAGCAAAGTAGGATGGTTCTATCCTGGATAATTGTAAACTATGACCCATGGAGTATTTTTTGTATGACAACTATGACTGCCGCTAAGGTGGAATCTTTTCCTTATCCTGGCATTCCCGGTACTGGTGACGGTTCGGATGCTATTTCTTATGTTGAGACAAGGGCAACTGACGGTGCTGCCGCTTATCCAATTACATCCTCAACCATTATGGGTCAGCTATTTCAGGTAGCTGTGGCCGATGGTTTTAGAAATGTATGGGATAGACCTCTTGTCTGGATGGAGCTTGAATCTGAGCACTCATCACAATCTGCTTGTGAAGGTTTTGCCCTCGCCGGAGGCCGGGTAACAAACTTTACCTCTGGACAGGGACTCATTCTCATGAAGGAGGTTCTCTATACCATCTCTGGTAAAAGATTGCCTCAGGTCTTGAATGTTGGAGCACGGGCGTTGACTTCGCAAGGTTTGAACGTTCATGCCGGACATGATGATGTTATGGGCGTAGCAGACTGTGGTTGGGGTATTCTCTTTGCACAAAGTGTGCAGGCCTCTGCTGACCTATGTCTTATTTCCCGTCGGGCATCAGAAGAGGCTCTTACTCCAATGATGAATGTTCAAGATGGTTTCTTGACTACCCATACCATCGAAAATCTAAATTTTCCTGAGGATGAACTTATCAGGGAATATTTAGGTGATCCACGGGATAAAATAAACAGCTTGTTTGATTCAGATTTTCCTCTACAGACAGGTGTGGTGCAGAACCAAGATGCCTATATGCAGGGTAAAATTGCTCAGCGGTATTACTACGATAAGCTTAGCGACATTATTGAATCAAATATGGACGAGTTCTATAGATTGACTGGTCGCCGCTATAATCTCTTAGATCAATTTATGATGGAAGATGCTGAATATGCCATCATAGCATTGGGAACCATGGCCGAGACAGCCATGTCGGTTGTTAACGAGGTTCGGGAAAACTTGAATATCAAGTTAGGTGTAATTCATGTCACCTGTTTCCGTCCTTTCCCGGCAAGGCAGATAGTACAGGCTATTAAAAATTGTAAAGCGATTTCGGTAGTTGAGCGGTGTGATATCCCAACCATGGTGGATAACCCGTTGACCACTGACATTGAGGCATCGCTAGCTCGCTCAGTTATGGGTGATCCAACGTTTGAAAAGTTAGATAAAATACCTTTTGTATTCTCTGGTGCTGCCGGGTTGGGTTCTCGTGATTCTACTCCTGGCCATATTATGGCCATTGCCAGGAATATGGTTAAGGGGCTTGATGGTAAGCGGTTCTTTTCCTTGGGTATTGACCACGAAACTGAACTTGCAATTGATGTGGAGCCGGATGTTCGCCCAGAAGGGTCATTCTCAGTTCGTGCTCACTCGGTTGGTGGTTTTGGTTCGGTTACTACCAACAAAATTATTGCCACAATGTTGGGTGATATTTTCGGTTTTAATGTTCAGGCTGCACCAAAATATGGCTCAGAGAAGAAGGGGTTGCCGACCAATACCTATCTGACAGTTACCAAGGATGCCAAAATCATGACCCACTGCGAACTGCAGCAGGTTGATTTTGTCCCTTTGATGGACCCAACTACCTGGCATATGGGTAACCCGTTGGTTGGAATCCAAGACAATGGTATTGTTTTCCAGCACACCGATGCAACCACGCCACAAGATCTTTGGGACTCTCTGCCCGCATATGCCAAATATTTCATGAATGAGAACAAGGTCCGGTTTTATGGAGTGGATACCATTGATATTGCAAGAGAGTCCTGTCAGTCAGATGACTCTTTGATTCAGCGTTTCCAAGGTGTTGTTCTTCTTGGTGTCTTCTTGCGGGTTACACCGTTTAGAGAGAATGCCAATATGAACGTTGATGATCTTTTTGTTCAGGTTCGGAAGCCATTAGATAAATATTTTGGCAAACGTGGTGATCAGGTGGTGGAAGAGAACCTTCAAGCTGTAAAACGTGGTTATGAGAGGGTGATGGTTGTTACCCCGGAGATTATGGCTGCTACACCAGCAGAAGTTTTAGAACAAGGCCGTCAGGATTGGGAGGCCAAAGGTAAAGATGTTAATGCGTTCTTTATCTAGTATCTAGCAGAAGTTTGGCTGGTGGGGGAGGCAATAGCTGTTTGAGTTTTGATATTAGATCTTGACTCGCAGTATAGAATAGATTGTAGGAGTGATGTTATGAGTGAAAAAGCTTTAATATATTCAGGTCAAACGCCAACATGGTATGACGTAGACCGAGCCAAAGAAATTATTCATGCTTATAGTAGTGGTTCTGGCTCTAGTCAACCGGCTGATCCTTTTGTAGCCCGTTCTGCTATTCCTGGTGCAACTGCATCTTACCGGGATTTTTCGTATATTGCTCCCGACCTGCCAGAGTTTGATGCAGCTACTTGCGTAGGTTGTATGGAGTGTGTGCAACAGTGCCCTGACTCGGCTATTTGGGGCAGGGTTATCACCCCTGAAAATTTGGAAAAAGAGGTGAAAGCCCTTGGTCCTGAACAGGGAGAGTTTTTGCAGTCTCAGTTCGTGAAAACAACCAAATACTGGAAAACCTACGAGAAAAAAAAGGATAAAGATCCTTCCTCTCCCGGTGGTGCATGGTTTGGTATTTTTACTGACCCTACCAAATGTAAAGGCTGTGGAGAGTGTGTAGTTGCCTGTGGTGATCATAACTCCCTCAAGATGGTCAAAAAAACCAGTGATAATCTTGAAGATTATTTCTTGCTTTGGGATTTTTTCAAAAACTCTCCAAAAACTCCTGATGAGTATGTAAATCCCAAGTTGAAAGTGGATATCATGCTCAAAGATGGTGCCAACCAGTTTGTCGGTGGTGCTGGTAACTGTATGGGGTGTGGTGAGACGTCGGCAATTCGCCAGCTTCTGGCTATGACTCATGAGAAAGTTGGCGGCAAGTATGGAATCGTTGCCAATACAGGCTGTAGCACAGTTTATGGCTCTACTTATCCCTACAATCCGTACCGGGCACCGTGGGTAAACTCACTGTTTGAGAATGCGGCTACGGTAGCTATGGGAATTCGTGCCCACTGGGACCAACTAGGTAAGCAAGATCACCACATATGGGTCTTTGGTGGTGATGGTTCCATGCTGGATATCGGTTTTCAAGCTCTATCCAGGATGTTGACTTCCGGTATGAACATCAAAGCTTTTGTGATGGATACCCAAGCCTATTCCAATACAGGTGGTCAAACATCAACCGCCACCTATATTGGTCAAGAGGCCAAAATGTCCATCCATGGTAAAGCTGAATTAGGCAAACAGGAGCAGCGTAAGGAGATTGCCAATATTGCCATGATGCACCCTCGGGTTTTTGTGGCACAGACGGTTGGCTCCATGACCAGCCATTTTTATAAATCTGTTGAACAGGCTCTGGCTTTTGATGGACCTGCTTTGATCAACGCCTTTACCACTTGTCAGCCTGAGCATCAGGTTGCCGACGATGTATCTTGCGTACAGTCCATGTTAGCGGTTGAGTCTCGTGCCTTTCCGGTTTTTATCTACAATCCTGATGCTGGTCCTACTTTGGCCTCTCGCATTTCTCTACAGGGCAACCCATCAGTGAAACGTGATTGGCATCGCCGTAAGGGCAGTGATGGTCAAGAAGAAATAGTTGATTTTCTTGCTTTCTGCCGAACTGAAGGTCGTTTTGCCAAACATTTTAAAGATGGTGACGACAAACCTACGGATGTTATTCTCAGATCCCAGAAAGACCGTCTGGATAACTGGAGGCTGTTGCAAGAGCTTGCAG
>JADFZU010000076.1 GCA_015232365.1 Magnetococcales bacterium
GATTTTGCCGTATATTCTACAACTGGTGGTACGTGTTTGATAACCGGTTGCTGAAATTTTGCCTCCGCCGCTCTCTGTTTGGCAACGACTTTGGCAATTGCCTGACTGAAGTCAGTTGTTACGACTGGTTTTTCCGCAGTTTCCTGTAGATCGACCCTTTTTTTGGCTGTAGCAGTGGTTGGCTGTGCCAGTTTAGCTACAATCATCTCCTGTCTGGCTTTTAAAGCATTGGCTTCGGCCACCGCTTTGGCCTTAGCGGCTTCTTCTGCAGCAGCTTTGGCTAGAGCTTCACGTTTTTTCTTTTCAGCCAAGGCTTTTTTAGCTGCAATTGCCTGCTTTTTCGCCTCTTCCTCTCTGAACTTTATTTCGGCACGACTAGCTTCCAGATCTGCTGGAGAACGGTTCCAGCCCCCAACCAATTTTTCGTCAGGGGTCTGCCCGCCTAAAACATGTGCAGCCTCAGGGGGGGGTGGGCTTCCTTGATCAGATACTGGTAGATTTTCACCTGGTTTTAGAACGGTCCGGGCTTTGATCTTCTCATAGTTCAACTCTTTATTATTGGCATAGTTGCCAAAAACCGCCGCAGTTCCACCTTTGGAACCCAGGGAGTAGGAGTCAGTACGGCCTAGTTTATCAGTCAACTTGACCATGGGCCGTTGTGCCACCTTCTCTTCGACAAACTCTGTAGGAGAGCGAACCATGTTGAAGATGACAACAGCTAGGATCAACAGCAGTATAACACCGCCAGTTATCAAAAAAAGTTGCTGTTCTCGATTGGGCGAAGCTTTCATTGAAGATATGAGACCCCCATATTTACCTTGACTAAAACATCATTTTTCTTGCACAATTAACTTCTTATGAAACATTATGCGTTATTAACTATATTTGGTAAGGACCGCCCCGGCATTGTCGCCCAGGTAACCCGTGTTCTGTTTGAAACCGGCTGCAATATTGCCGACTCCAGTATGACCCGTCTGGGTGGAGAGTTCACGATAATGCTGGTGCTCTCACTCCCTGATGGTTTTTCTCCTTCCGACCTCTCCAAACAGCTACTTCCTGTCGTCAATGAAATGGCACTCCACCACCACATTCGAGAGATCGACTCTGATCCTGCACTGAATCCTAATCCAACCCAGCCTGAAAGGGAATGTATTATCAGCGTTTTGGGGGCAGATCAACCCGGTATCGTATATAGAGTGGCTGCAGCAATCCAAGAGACAGGTGGAAATGTTAGCGATTTATACACCCAGGTCATCGGTTCATCTGAACGGCCAATCTACACTATGATCATTGAGACAGAGTATTCTAGCAATATTGAAGCCATTCAAGAGCGGCTTGACCAATTAGAAACAGAACTACAAGTTGAAATTTCCATACGCCTTGTGCAATCTGACCCACTTTGAGTTGACCTACCTATGGCTGTGCTGGACATTCTAACCTACCCAAATGAGCAGTTGCGAGAGATATCAGAAGATGTCGTCGATTTTACAGATCCTGAACTGCAACTCTTCATTGACAACTTAATAGAGACCATGCTTGTAGGCCCAGGCTGTGTCGGGGTAGCAGCACCCCAAACTGGCAAATTAATTCGCATAGTTGTCATAGACTGCACCCTGGCAAGAAAACCTCCTGCCGAGAACCACGGGCAGTTGGTTGTGATCAATCCCATAATTTTAAACTGGTCCGGCATGGACGTAGCCCGTGAGGGGTGCCTCTCTCTACCGGATTATACCGGCAATGTAATGCGGGCGGTCGAGGTAACAGTACAGTTTCAAGACCGCTACGGTAAAGAGCATGCCATTACCATGGTCGATTTTGAAGCTCGGGTGTTGCAACATGAGATGGACCATCTTGACGGCAAGCTTTTTACCGACCGGATTGTCAGCCGGAAAGCCGATCTGTTTCGCCGAAAAGTACGTAGCAAAAACAAAGAGAAACAGCTACAAAGTTAAATCCGGCCTGAATGTTCCGCCTTCTATCTAATAAAAAATAGAGAACCATTATGCTCTGCATGTCGGAAACTGCTTGACGGCAAGAGGTAATTGATTCAGTATTAACCGCTTTTCATCTAGTTGAACTATATATGCTTTTTTGTCTTGTTTACTAGATTACTGATTAATAACAGAGTTCCACGGCACTATCCGTGGAGGATTTTTGTGAGGAAATAGCTGTGAAAAGAACATTTCAACCAAGTAAAGTTCGTCGTAACCGTACCCACGGTTTCAGAGCACGTATGGCAACAAAAGCCGGGCGCAAACTGCTCTCACGTCGTCGTGCCCGTGGCCGTAAGACTCTTTGCCCTTAAAATAATCCCGGCCTTGTAGTTTGCGACAGGTCACGGTTATGTGTGAACAATTTATTGTCAGCTTCTAAGCAAAAGTTTACAAAATCTGCCCGTATACTTAATTCTGCTGACTATCGCCGAATTACCGGTCCTGGTCGCAAGAGCGTGTCTCCGCATTTTTTACTTTTTGTTCTGGTTGGAACAGATGGTAGTGAGCCACGCTTAGGCATGACTGTAAGTAAAAAAGTTGGTAATGCTGTAGTTAGAAACCGGATCAAGCGAACTATCCGGGAGTTTTTTCGTAAAAACCGATTTCGGCTTGATCCAAGCTTTGAGTGTGTTGTAATTGCCCGGCCTCGAGCTGGTAAAAGCAGCAGTGCTGAACTGACTATCAGTCTATCCAAGCTTTTTAGATCTTACGAGCATTAGATGAGAACCTGAAGTGAAACCTGTAATTCTGGCCTTAATCAAATGTTATCGCTACTGTATTTCGCCGATGCTCCCGAGGAGTTGTCGGTTTTACCCCAGCTGTTCTGAATATGCTGCTGGAGCTGTTACCGATTTCGGTGCAATAAAAGGAAGTTGGCTGGCACTTTGCCGTTTGGCTAAATGCCACCCTTTCCACCCCGGTGGAGTAGATCCCGTTCCTGAAAAAATCAAAACCTAGGATATCATATGGACCAACGAACTCTACTGGCTATCAGCCTATCGTTTATGTTGCTGATGGCTTATCAAATTTTTATGGAAACCTACTATCCGCCAGAGCCTATCCCGCAACAGATAGTCGAACAACAGCCGGCTGTGGCAGACACCCAAAAAGCTGACACAGGACCAGCCCCAAGCACAATAGGCGGGGTTAGGGTTGGCAAAGGGTCGCAAGGTCCGGTTGTCCATGAGCCGGCCCCTGAGGTTGCAACATCAGCAGTCAGCAAAACATCTGGCAAACGCTACAAATTTGAGGATGGAGCGGTTCGTGGTGAAATTGCCCAGCTTGGCGGCAGAATTGCCTCACTCTCATTTTTAAAACATCTGGACAAACTTCCACCTGAAGGCAAACCGATTCAGCATTTGAATCAGGATGCCCAGGAGTTTTTCTTTGCTGAGTCTGGTTTTCTTGGAACCTCTGGCCTTAAAACTCCAACTCGTGAAACCAGTTGGCAGATTACCGGTAAGGATATTCTGAAAAATGGTGGAGAACTGCAACTAACCTGGAAGGGTGATCAGGGATTAACCTTTAAAAAGATTTATACTTTTACCCAAGACTCCTACCTCTTTACAGTTACCGACCAGATTGTCAACAATAGCCAAAAGGCTTTTGATCTATACCACTATGCCCAGTTTGTCCGTGTAAAGCCTACCGCTGATGATGGTTCTCCAGCCATGGCTATTGCTGACTTTGAAGGTCCGATGGGATTTCTTGACGATACCCGTGTTCAGCACCCGTACGAAGACCTGAAAGAGGCTGACCAGGGGCAAAAAGCCACCTCAGGCTGGGTTGGCATCAGCGACAAGTTTTTTCTGGCGGCTCTAATTCCAGAAGACACTGTTAACGTTAAAAACTTCTATTTTGATTATGATCCACCTGCCCACCGTTCCGGCAAGGTATCAAACAAAAAGACTATTGGTCCCGGCAGTGATATTACAGTAAAAACCAAGATGTATATTGGCCCTAAAGAGGTTAAAACCCTTGAGAGCCACAATCTGGATTTAAACAGGGCAATCGATTATGGCTGGTTCCATTTCTTAGCTGAACCTATTGTTCAGGTTCTGCTATTTTTAAACGGGATTGTTCACAATTTTGGCGTTGCCATCATTCTTCTTACTATTGGTATCAAGCTGGTACTCTATCCGTTGGCAAATAAGAGCTATGTCTCTATGAATGCCATGAAGAAGCTACAGCCCAAGGTTGAAGATTTGAAGGTAAAACATGGCGACAACAAAAAAACTCTGAACGAAGAGATGATGAAGTTATACCAGACCAACAAGGTTAATCCGTTGGGTGGTTGTCTACCGATGATTGTTCAAATTCCGGTCTTTTTTGCTCTCTATAAGGTTCTATTTTTATCGGTTGAGATGCGTCATGCACCGTTTATGCTATGGATTAACGATCTCTCAGCACAAGACCCCTATTATGTCTTGCCGGTTTTGATGGGAGCCTCAATGTATTTCCAATCCAAACTAAACCCGACTCCGGCTGACCCGATTCAAGCCAAAATCATGGCGTTTCTACCGTTGATCTTTACCTTCATGTTTTTGACCTTCCCGGCTGGTTTGGTTCTCTACTGGTTGCTAAACAATGTTCTCTCTATTGCCCAACAGAGCTATATCATGAAAAAAATGGGATAACGCCCCTAAAAAACAAGGGTCCAGGGGGGGTCCCCCTGGCGGGTTTGAACGAAGCCCAAGGTTTTGCTTTATTCCGTACTGTCAAACCCCATAAACAGGTGCAAAATAGGTATTTTTTATGCGCCCAATAATTACCACCGACCCAATAGCCGCCCTAGCCACACCTCCTGGTCGCTCAGGCGTTGCCATCATTAGAATTAGCGGCCCCCAGGTTTGGCAAAAAATTACCCCTCTGTTACAACAGCCCAACGGCAAACCAACAACAGCAACTCCACCAACCCCACGGGTTATGCAACGGCTGGATTTGATCGACGCCAAGCAACAGCCTCTCGATCAAGCCCTTGTGGTATTTTTTCAAGCTCCCCACTCTTTTACCGGCGAAGATCAGATAGAAATTCATGGTCACGGCTCCCCAGTAGTGGTGGCAAGAACCATGGAGAGGTTGACGGAACTGGGCATTCGCCCTGCTGGTCCTGGAGAGTTCTCCCGGCGGGCGTTTTTAAACGGCAAAACCGACCTGGCCCAAGCCGAAGCGTTGATGAACTTAATCAACGCCTCATCACTCAGGGCTGCCCGTGAGGCCGCCCGGCAGATGGATGGCTCCCTTTCTAAAAGGTTGGCAGAGACACAAAAACTGTTGCTGGCTGCCCTAGCACATATAGAAGCCACCCTGGACTTTGCTGATGAAGATATCTCACCTGATGATGAAAAAGCCATAGTTGACCGCCTGACAAGAGCCTCGGAAGATCTGGGTAAACTTCTCCAGGGAGCTGTACTTGGCCGCCAGTTGGCTGATGGCTTTGAACTGGCTATCGTCGGTCGGCCCAATGTGGGTAAATCAACCCTTTTCAACCATCTATCCGGTCAAAATAGAGCTATTGTCACTGCCCAGCCCGGAACTACCCGTGATCTTTTAGATTGTGCAATAGAAATTCACGGTATTCCAGTTCAGCTTACCGATACTGCTGGCCTGAGAGAGACCGGAGAGGTTATTGAGCAGGAGGGAATCCGCAGGGCTAAAGAGAGACTGCAAAAAGCCGACGCGGTTCTGCTCCTTCTAGATCTCTCAATGGCACTGCAAGCTGAAGATCTGGAGATTATCAACTCCGCCCCCCTGGATAGGACGATTCTGGTCTGGAATAAAGAGGATTTAACCACAGTTAAATCTCCACCGGATATTACAGTAGCAGGTATAAAACAGACTGTTAACTCAGCGGTTATATCCTGCAAAAATGGCAGTGGTATTGAGGGCTTGCTTGAAAAAATTGCCAACTATTTTGGCTCTCTGCCGGTGGATGGCGAAGGTAGTGTGGTTATGGTTGCCAGACAGCGGGAAAGCCTTATAAAAACCATATCCCACCTTGCCAGGGCAGAGGCTCAACTGCTACACGGCTCCAACGAAGAACTGGTGGCTATCTCAATTAGAGAGGCGTTGCAATCTATTGGCGAACTGGTAGGAGAGACCTCTCATGATGATCTTCTAGATCTGATTTTTAGCTCATTTTGTATCGGTAAATAAATGTTTTGTCTAAATATGAAAGTGTAAAAACAGCATGGAACTGGTAAACGGCCTTAACTTTAAAAACATCAGAGGCGATATTTTTGGCGGCCTTACCGCAGCCGTAGTAGCACTGCCCCTGGCGTTGGCTTTTGGCGTTGCCTCAGGTGCTGGAGCTATGGCTGGACTATACGGTGCAATTTTTGTCGGCTTTTTTTCAGCCATAATTGGTGGAACCCCATCCCAGGTATCCGGCCCTACCGGACCGATGACGGTGGTGATGGCGATCATAATTACCCAATATGGCGACAGCCCGTCTCTGGCCTTTACCGTGGTGATGATGGGTGGTGCTTTTCAGGTTCTTTTTGGAACCCTGCGTCTAGGCCGTTATGTTACCTATATGCCATTTTCTGTTGTCTCTGGCTTTATGTCCGGCATTGGGGTAATTATCATTCTGCTCCAGATGGCTCCACTACTCGGCCACCCATCCTCATCAAAAGGGGTGCTCTATGCCGTCTACATGCTACCGGAGATTTTTTCCGGCCCCTTTGGCAATGCGGCGACTTTAGGCACACTCTCCCTGGCTATTGTCACCTTTACACCTGCTGCTGTTAACAGAATCCTCCCCTCACCGCTGCTGGCTCTTCTTATCTGTACCCTGCTCGGCGTTTACGTTCTTCCTGGTGTGCCGGTTATTGGTGAGATTCCTACCGGTTTTCCAGTGATGGTTCTGCCAACTTTTGAGCTGACCATGCTCCCTGGCATGATCTCCTCATCGCTTATTCTGGCGATGCTGGGAACCATAGACTCCCTTTTAACCAGTTTGGTGGCAGATAACTTTACCCGAAGCTACCATAAATCCGACCGGGAGTTGGTGGGTCAAGGCATTGGCAACATGGTGGCAGGACTCTTTGGAGCTATTCCCGGTGCTGGAGCTACCATGCGTACCGTGGTCAATATCCGGGCTGGAGGGAAAACTCCTATCTCCGGTGCACTGCACTCGGTGGTTCTGCTGGCTGTCGTGCTTGGGCTTGGCCCGCTTGCTGAGCAGATTCCCCATGCCGTACTGGCCGGTATCCTATTAAAAGTAGGTTACGATATAATCGATTGGGAGCACCTACGCCGTCTCCATAAAGCCCCACGTGGCGGTATGATGGTAACATTGACCGTACTTATTTTAACTGTGGTTGCCGATTTGGTCCTGGCTGTAGGTGTGGGTGTTATCATGGCAGCACTTATCTCCGCCAACCAGATGAGCAAACAGCAGATCAAACAGTTCCGGCTGGTAACAACCCCTGAGGAGTACCCGCCCATAACCGTTGAAGGGCGAGAGATTCTAAGATGGGCAGCAGGGCGGATTCTAGTTCTGCATCTATCTGGAGCTTTCTCCTACTGTTCAGCTAAAGATATGGTACGTCAACTTGGAGTAACCGGGGCAGATTACAGCGTTGTAGTACTTGACCTTGAAGGGGCCACCATGATAGACACCTCCATCGCCATGGCCCTTGAAGAGATAATAAAACAGTGTCTGGACTCAGGACGGATAGTCCTCCTCTCTTGCAGTGGTCAATGTGATGGCGGCAAGGTGATTAACACCCTGGATGATCTTGGTGTTCTTAAGCACATTCCACCCCACTACCGCCATGGAGTTCGTCTCAAGGCTCTCCGCCAAGCAAAACGGCTTTTGGAGAAGAACGAAACTACTGAAAATCTATCTGTTCTGTAACAGATTACCTTTAAAATGAGCGTTAAAATAAAGAGCGGACAAACTATAAAAGATCCCGGGGAGATCCAGCAAGTTTTAAGTCAGGCACTGACGGAAGATCACCCATTCAAGCTGCGGATTGATAAACAGGTTTTTACCTATTACACCCGGTTTACCTATAGTCCAGAGCTGGCTGAAGATATAGAGAACGGCATCCACCTGTTAATTGCCCCACTTGACCCGCCAATTGGCAACATAAAAATTATAAAGAGCAAAAAAGTTACCCTGGAGCTATTTACTGAATTCCATCTGGTTACCGCAATCTGCCACTTTGTCTCCCGGCCCAACCCAGAATCCTTTGAATTGAGCTTTCCCAAGGAGCTGATCCTGGGCAAGCAGAAAAGGGATTCAGTCAGGGTAAAGATAGATCCTGCCTGGGAGTTGGCAGTTAAAGCCATCCGCCCCTCCGGCATCCCCTTTACCGGCATACCTACTGACATCAGCACCGGGGGTATCTGTTTTTTTAGTGAAGCCTCAATCCCCATAATGACCAAACAGCTCCGCCTGCAAATCATTGTGCAGTGGCCTGCACGCAATGTTGA
>JADFZU010000077.1 GCA_015232365.1 Magnetococcales bacterium
GATACAATTGTGTTCCGTGAAAAAAATGTAGAGAACGCCTCCCACTCTCACTTAACTCCGAAACCGGGTTTTATGGAGTCCCAACTTGGCCATGCTCTACTTGATCTGAAAAGTTTGCTCTATAAAATCTCTCAACAATCACTGATTGAGCCGGTACCTTCCAGCCCTTTAACCAGAATAAGTTGGATTAAATCAGTTGCAAAAGCTCAGGTTCAGTCCAGTTCAGACATAAACTATCTGTCTCAATTCACGCCAAACCTAGAGGCGTGGCTGGCTAAAAACAGATTTCCTGCTATTCAGAAAGAGATTATCGATCCTCTCGAGGCCATCCTGCAACAGATACCAAACATGCGAGCATTGGATGAAGCTCTGGAGATAACAGTAGTACTGGATCGATACACAAAACTCAGGGGGGTTCTCACTGAAGTATTGGGCCTATCAATCTTCAGAGGCTTTCGCCTGCGAAAAGATAGTCTTAACAAGATTATCGACTCATCTGGGTTTCCAGAAGCCAGGGAGGTGTTTCTTGACCGGAAGCTTGAGGTTGATGCTCTGGAAAAAGTTATTGATAAAATTGAGGGCAGACTAAAAAGCACCTATGATCTGGTAAAAACCCTGGTAGAAGAGCAGAATCCAATTGTCTTCACCCTTACAAAAATCCGCCGGGACTACCTAAGCCCCATAAATACCATACTAAGCCGCCTCCACAACCGGGCATTGATTGCTGAATCTTTAGGGTTGAACAACCTTACCGCACAGATTGTATCTTGTGAAAAATTTATGCTGCAACTTTGGGATGAAAACGCTATATATCCAGATATTGATGGCAACATCAATGGCGATAATTATGATGTAAAACACGCAAGCAACAACCCAATCATCAACTTTTTCTTCTGCAATAGTGAGAATGTTGAGTTTACCCTCCTTGATGAGATTCAAAAGCTTGAAAACACGATGCGCCAGACCCATAAACGGCTTAACGCCATCATCTTTACCCTGACATTTATTGATAAACTGTCAGTCAAAGTGCTGAGTCAGGTAGAAAGTTGTGCTGATACTGTCAACCAAATTCTTGAGTCTGACCAGCAGCAAGCCTTTAACCAAGACGGAGCAGAGGTTGATCAGAAAAAAATCAACTTTATGGATGACAATAGGCTGTTTTTCCGCTCCATACCTATGCAGTTAAAGACGATTAAAAGCAAAATCAACCAGTTGTTAAGAGATCCAGCCCTATCAGAGCCATATAATGTTGAGCTGTTCAGAAAACTTGATAACCAAGTATTCAAACTGCAAAACTTTTTGAAAGGCTCTTTGGACTACATCGAAGGCAGACGTGACGGCGTTGGTCTATCTGCTGCTTTGGCACAGATCCACTCCAATACCGACCAGCCCGGTCTATCAGACGATGCAGGTACCGGCAACTTGCCGGCTACCCCATCAAAAGAGCAGATTAAAAAACTTTGTGCTGCAATTACTGGTCTGTTGGAAAAAATATCTTTGATTGAGTGGGATATGTTAAAGCTGCCTATCCCTCCACAAAAAGGTCTGGCAGTTATGCAGCAGAACAAAATGCTAGTTGATAAAGCCTGGCTGGATGTAGAGGGTGTATCCTATGACTTGGAGCAGTTGGATGCTGCAGGTGGTACTCATGCAGAAGAGATAACTGCTTTAGCTACCTTACAAGGCCGTGCTGAAAAACTTTTGGCACGACTCACCACCGTCCACGATCAAATATCAAAACCATTTTTTGCTGACCGACGTTTAGAGGCTGAAGCCGAACAAACAGAAGGTGAAAAAAAGGAGAAAAGACAAGCAGCAAAACAGCCTGATTTATGTCGACAGTCAATACCAAACTCCAGACGTGACAAAGAACGGGTTGTAGTAACCAGCAGCATCTCATTGCAGACAGTTATCGGCAAGAATGTTATCAACGGGAAAATTGCCGACGTAAGTGTAAACGGTATCTGCATGAAGACAAAAGAGATCCCAATAGACCTTCAAGCAGATACACAAGCGACATTTAAGTTTGAAAAAGATAAGACCGGTACTACATTCTCATGCCGTGTGGTAAGAGTATCTGGCAATATGATCATATTGAACATAACCCCAGATCAGGAGAGTGCATTTAGCAAAATGGTTAGAACATACATTGTGTAGTTTAAATCAATATCCAAAGGTAAAATCTTGGGATGGCTATGGGTTGTCTCCCAAGATTTTACTACTTGCTTTCAACTGCCGATTACTTATAAGCAATTACCGTAACAGCTTTGGCGATAGAGTTGCTCTGTAAAGTTTGCAGCGTTTTTTCCGCCTCTAACCTTTCAAGAATTGGTCCTACAAAAATACAGTTGAAATAGCGACCTTTAGAGGCGATATTCTTTCGGTATAGTGGCAACCCCCATTTAGATATCCTCTGCTCCAACCTATCAGCATAGTTTCTATAGATAAAACATCCTGCCGGTATGAAGTAACCTCTTTTTGATACATTGCTACTATTTGTTGCCCTGCTAACAGGAACTACAAACCGCTCCTTCTGCTGTTGCTGGCTATTACTCTGGCTGGAGTTTATTGGAGCAGCTATATTTCTGGGCTTGGAGTTGAGCTGGACCAACTGCTCCACATAGGATACCCGCCTGCTGATAGCAGTTAAGCGCTTGCCGTAATCATTCTGTACCTTCTGCTGAGCCGATAGTGTAGCCAACTCACGCTGCATACCTGCAAACCGTGATGAACGCTGGGTCTGTACCGCCTGTGTTGCCGAAATAGTTGCGATCCCACGCTCCAGTTCTGCTAAACGGTTGGAGTTCTCCTTTTGTACAGACTGAAGAGCAGCAAAGTTGGCAATTCCCCGCTCCAGGTCGGCTAAGCGGTCAGAGCTGTCATCTTCTCCAGAATGATTAGCTGAAATTGCAGCAACATCCCGCTCCAGATTGATAACCCTTTTTAGCTGTTTGGACTGCTCTGCCTGGTTAACTGCCAAGGTAATAACCTGCCGCTCAAGCTCTATGATCCTTTTATATTCATCAACAGAGATCTGTGTTGATGGCGGCTGAGCTGGAGGGTTGGTAGACTGAACATATTTTTGTATTTTAGGTTGGACATAAACCGATGTAACTTGTGGTTCTGTTTTTGGTTGCAAGACTGGAGCCGGCTGTTTTGTACTTGATAACATAGGGACATCAGGCTGAGAGACTTCACTATATAGACGCCAGCCCACCAAGATGATAAGAAATAAAATTCCAAAACTAAGGAGAATTTCAATCATCGGAATTGTTTGATTTCTATGCGTTAAAGTGCTCACGTAAATTGTACCCTCTAAATCCTAGTTCTGAGCAGCAAGCCTCTCAACTCTCCGCTCACCTATCAAACTGGCAACGACCTTGGTAATTTGCCAATGGTTTGCCATTACAGATTGAAAGGTCTCAATATCTATAGTGAGACAGATAACCTGTGAAACAGATATGACATCAGCACTTCTTTTATCTTTGGAGACCAGGGCCATCTCACCAAAAAGCTCTCCCTCTTCAACAAAGAAACTGGTATCTTCATTGATCTCAACTTTGGCCCGCCCCTTATAGAGAAAATAGACGGCATGACCAACTGTGCCACGCTGAATAATATATTGACCAGGCTCAAATACGGCTATACTGATTAGCGGTGCGATCAGGTTTTCCATCTCCTGACGGGATAACCCCTTAAATCCAGTAATTTTCGATAGGAAATCTACTAAATCTGCAAGGTTTATCTCATTTTCCATTCGCCATACCTTTCTTATGCTATACAGTTACAAATACCAATGTAAGCACACAATATGCCTTTTTTAACTTTTACTAATAAAAAAAAGCGAAATATTGGAATTTGTTCACATTATACCATACCTCTTTAATATTTTCATTATATCTTATTGGATTACAGCTTCTGATGGTTGGCTCAAACAATTTTTTTATGTCAAATAAGTGGCAGTTATAGAAAGTTAAGTAAATTACGTTAAATTTATCGCCAATTATCTTCTTAATGTACTTACAAATTTTTAGCAGGTAAAATTTGTGGTGACATGAAGTTTTTGATTGTTTTTTTTGGTATTTCTGCCGATAGTTAGTATGTTTAGGAATATGTTTTGCATTGTTTTGAGCAACGGTATTTTTTGGCAATTTAATGTAATTTTGGATCTTGCCTTTTTGGAGCAGGATAATTTAGTGAGTTCAGACTTATGATAGAAGAGCTTCTCATGTTTCTAAACCAACCTTGGGCATCCTGGATGTTTGCTGAAATAATTCTGGTTTGGGGACTTGCCAGTTGGTTTATGTTTCGGCTGCAATATTTACGCCCTATCCAAGACAGGTTTAATGATTCTATTGCAATATTAAAACTTTACCCAAGCCAACAATTGTTTGCCGACAACTTTTCCCATGTTGATAGCCAGCTAAGCAACAATCAATTATTGAGCGGTGAGTGGCACGCATTCAAAAAAAGCCTGGTGGTTGCTGATGGTGCTGCTACGGTGCAGTGCAGTGATAATCCTCTTAACTTTTTCAACTTTGAACCCCTTCTTAAAGATTTTGAGTCTCGCCACTATAAACTTATGCCCAGATACCTTGTTGGCACTGGGCTGCTGATCTCTTTTACCATACTGATTGTTGGCCTGTTCTTTATCTCTAAAGAGTATGCAGCCAGTGATTCCAGCCATTCTCAGCAAGTTCTAGGCTCCTTTCTCGGCGAAATATCATTTAAATTTTTCCCCGCCTTGGTTGGTATATTTACCGGAATGCTCTTTAATTGGGGGCAGAGGATACAGAGCAATCAACAAGCACAACAGCTTGATCTGTTTCGGGATATACTAAACCAACGCATTGATTTTACCTCCGTTGATAGCAGCAACAAAAAAACTGTCTCCACGGCTGCAAACTCAATGGACAAGATCGTAGAACACCTAGACAGCTCCATGGACAGATTAAAAGATAAAACCGTCCATGAAGTGCTAGATGCGGTAGAGTCACTATCTGCCGATCTTCGTCAAGAACGGAAAAAACTGCCTACTTTCAATAATTATTCTGAAGAGTTAGATGAAAAGTTCTCCAGTATAGTACAAGATGCGTTAGCTCCGCTCCTTGATGGACTACGAAAGGAGATAGACATATTAGCAAAGAACCAGGAACAGACCATAAAAGAGTCCATGGAGGAGATGACCACCCCTTCCACAGATCCTGGAGTAGCAAAACAGATGCTGCAATCAGTAACTTTGGAGATGGACCAACTAGCAAACAGGCAAGAGCAGGTTATTAAAAATGGTATCGCTGAAATAACCAAACAGCTTGAGGAGCTTTTACCTACTGGCAATACCCTACTCCCTAATGAGAGCAATGCAACAGATAGCTCTGATAGTCTGGATAAAATTCTTGCCGAACTAAAAGGGCCAGCCTTCATAGAGCCTATTATTGCCGCTATTCGGGATGAGGGAAGTCAGTTCAGCAAAGAGAATGGAGAGCTTTCCAACAAGCTTCTTACATCAGCTACAACTGAACTAAATAAGCAGATAGAGGCGGAAAGAAAAAAACTACAAGAGGTATCAGAGCGAATTGACCTATCAGCAGAAAACTTGAAAAAGAGTGCTGACAAAATTGCAGCACAATCTGTAACTGTAGTAGAGGAGACTCTCCGTGAAGAGAGTGCAAAACTGTTAGAGAACAGTGAACAGGCACTCAGAGAGACATTAGGAGAGTTAACCAGCGAACTTCGCACCCAGTTCAACACATCAACTGATGAACTGATCCAAGCCTCAAAACGCCTTGATGATTCAGCAAACCAGTTTACAACCCGCTCTGACGAGCTTCAAGAGTCCAGCCATGGTAGCATTTTGGAGGCAGTACTGGCTGAAGGGACAAAAATCAGGGAGCTAATGCAGGATCAACCGATTCTGGATAAGATATCCCAAGCACTTAAATCCCAAAGTGAACAGCTTGCCCACGATCAGAGTGAAACCCTGCAAAGAGTTTTGGGTGATATTGCCGTTAAAGGTAGTGATGGTGAATCCTCTATCGAGCCTCTGCTAGCTGCGGTAAAATCTGAGAGTGAGCGGCAGTTAGAACGCCAGGATAAAATAATCAAGGAGGCTTTAGCCGGTGCAGTGGCAGATCTAAACAGATCTCTCTCCCCAGACAACCTGATGGCCGCAATACAGAGTGAGACCAGCCGTCTTGCTGACAAACAGGACAGCATCAGCATTGATCTGGCAAAACTGAGCACCTCTCTTGACCAGGACACCATACTCTCAGCTCTTCAGAGCCAAACCGAATACTTTGATGCCAAACAGGATGCTATTAGTATTGATATTGCCAAGCTAAGTAAATCTATTGAGAAAGGCAGTGCAGCAGTAGATCAAAAGAGCATTATAGAGGCAATGCAGAGCCAAACCGAACGTTTGGAAGCAACCCAAGATGCCATAAGTAGAGATCTTGCCAAACTTGGTGAGTCTCTTAACTATGATAGTCTCTTTGAGGATATACAATCCCAAACCGCCATGTTGGTTGAGACAGTATCTGACATCTCCCTGGAGCCAGTACTTGAGGCTCTAAAAACCCAAAGCGAACATCTAGCCAAAAGCCAGAGTAAAACCCTACAGCAAACTCTTGGTGATATTTCTGTCCGTGGTGGAGATGGGGAGATATCAATTGACCCAATCGTTGCAGCGGTTAAAGCTGAAGGGGCAAGACAGCTTGAAGAACAGGATGCGGTTATTCGCAAAGCCTTGGATAGTGCTGTCGAGGAGCTAAACCAATCCCTATCACCAGACAAGCTGCTCTCCGAGATCCAGAGTCAGACCGACAGCCTGCGGAAACAGCAAGAGGCTCTAAGCAGAGATATTGCCGGACTTAATGAGTCAATTACAAGCAGCAGACTCTCTGAGAATATGTATACACAAAATGCTCAACTGATGGATAAAGTCTCCAACATATCCATTGAGCCGGTTTTGAAAGCACTTAAAATCCATAGTAAAAAAATTGCTGACAATCAGAGCAAAACTCTTGAAAAAGCCCTGGCTGGCCTGGATTTCACCGGTAGTGATGGTGCGGCAGACATTAATTCCATACTAGATGCAGTAACAAAAGAGCATGAACAACAGTCAGAACAACACGATGCCATAATCCGTGATGCCCTTGATGGTGCTGTTGCCGGATTGACCCAATCATTGGCCCCTGACAATGTAATTGCAGCTATTAATGCCCAAACCGCAACCCTGGAAAAACAGCAAGCGGAGTTAAGCAGAAATCTTTTAGCCCAGACTGAGAACATCAATAAGCAGCAAGAGGCCATAAGCAGAGAGATTGCCGGCCTCAACAACTCACAAAGAGACGACGGCCTTCTTGAGGCGATCAATGCCAAAACTGAAAGCCTGAGCCAGCAGCAAGAGGCTCTAAGCAGGGATATTGCCGGACTCAACGAATCTATACTATCAAACAACATATCTGAAGAGATGCAGTCCCAAACCGAGCAGCTTCTAAAACAGGTTTCTGAGATATCCATAGAGCCTATTTTGTCAGCACTACAGAGCCATAGCGATAAGTTGGCAAAAACTCAGAGCAGCACACTTCAGCAAACATTGAATGATATAGCTGTCAAGGGTAGCAACGGTGATGTCTCTATTGAGCCACTACTGGCTACGGTAAAAGCTGAGAGCGAACGGCAACTTGAGCAACAAGAGTCTATAATTAGATCTGCATTGGATAGTGCAGTTGCCGGACTCAATAAATCACTCTCACCAGATAGTATAATTGAGGCTATTCAAAGCCAATCTGAGAACCTGAACAGGCAGCAAACGGCTCTTGAAGAGCTTCAAAACAAAACCAATAACATAAACCAACAGCAGGAGACACTAAGCCAGGAGATTGCCGAACTAAACAAGTCTATTACAACAAGCACTCTATCAGACGAGATCCATGTCAATACTGCAACCTTGTTAGATAAAGTCTCAAACATCTCCATTGAACCAATTTTAGAAGCGTTACAGGCACATAGTGAAGAGTTAGCTAAAAACCAGAGTCAGGCACTTCAGCAAGTGTTGGGTGATATTGCTGTAAGGGGTGATAATGGGGAGATTACTGTTGAACCGCTTTTGGCTGCTGTTAAAGCTGAGAGTGAAAGACAACTTGAGCAGCAAGAGAAGGTTATTCGCTCTGCACTTGATAGCACGGTTTCAGGACTGAGCCAATCTTTAGATACTGATAGCGTAATTGCTGCAATCCAAACCCAAACCGAAAATCTAAACCGACAACAAGAGGCGTTAAGTAAAGATCTAAAAGCCCAAACCGAAAGCATCAACCAACAGCAGGAAGCTCTAAGCAGAGATATTGCCGGACTCAACGAATCCCTACCGTCAAGCACTTTATCTGCTGAGATTCAGTCA
>JADFZU010000078.1 GCA_015232365.1 Magnetococcales bacterium
GACTGTACTAGGTTAACTGACTAAATTTGGAAGCAGAAACAGCCCCATCTATCAGCGTCACAGAAAGAATCCTTTGTTAGATCTATACTCAAACACATTGGATAGCTAAGGACCATCAAAAGTGGCGATAATATCAAACAATACAATCTTCTCCGCTTACGGTCTAGAGTTGATCAAGGCCGTGATTTATCGACAAGGCACATCGGCACTATTCACGGAGTATTAATTTCCGGGAAGGGTGGCATGGGCCTATCTGGCAGGGTCGGTTTGCCTCCCTTCCCATGGATGAAGCCTATGTATTGGCGGCTGGCTCGCTATGTGGAACTCAATCCTGGATGGGAATGTCTCTACCAAAGCCTGAAGCGTACTCATGGAGTAGTGCCCAAGACACCTCCAGCGACAAGATGACCTACTGGTCAGAGCCCAGTGCTCTTGGAACGTGTTTCAGATCGGCGAGATTTTCTCACCAGCACTCTTTCTGACAAAGAAGTGGAGGCCATGCAGAAACATGAACGAACCGGTCAGCCATTGGTAGATGATCGTTTTTTGGAAAAGTTGGAAGGTATGCTGCAACGAAGACTCAAACCACGAAAAGCAGCAGAAAACCGCTCAACAAACCTCAAATGGCCTGAACTCACCTCTCCGCCCTCTAGCCACCTCACCCAGGCCCGAATTGTATGGTGATCAGCCCAGACCCGTTAGGGTGATGACTCCCCTACCCCCCTCGGCTTCTCTGCACCTCATATAGGGCAATTCCAGCAGCTACTGAAACATTTAGAGAGCCTACACCGCCAGTTATGGGAATTGACACCAACTGATCGCAATGGTCTCTGGTCAGGCGGCGTAGACCTTTGCCTTCTCCGCCCATTACCAGTGCTACCGGGCCATCAAATTTGGCTTGGCTGATTACTGTTGCCTCTCCTCCGGCTAGACCTAAGACCTGGACACCACCCTCTTTCAACTCATCAATTGCTCTGGTTAAATTGGTAACTCTTACAACATCCAGACGCTCAACAGCACCAGCAGAAGCCTTGGCAGCAACTGCCGAGAGTGCTGCCGCCCTGTCTTTGGGCAGAATTACTGCCACAGCCCCAAAAGATTCCGCAGAACGGACAATCGCCCCTAGATTATATGGATCTTCTACACCATCAAGCAGAATCAATAGAGCTTTTGGATTGTCCACAACTTTAGCCATAATCTGCTTAAATGACGGTTGTTTGCGAATTCCGGCCCGGGCAACAACACCTTGATGGGCGAGGCCGCCAGTCATGTTATCCATGGCCACACGGTCGACAAACCTGGTTCGCAACCCCTGCTCTCTGGCCTTCTCAACAATATCCTGAATCCGCTTGCCGCCAGCACCTTTAGCCACGGCAAGATACTCAACCGGACGATTGGCATCGGCAAACAGAGCTTGCACCGGATTAACCCCAATCACCATACCTGTATCTTCTGCCGAGCTTTTACTTTCAGCAGAATCCGGCTTTTTTTCATACTCTTTTTTCCAGGTATCACGTTTCTTGGGCTGAAACTCGCTTTTGGGTTTTTTACCCTCATCACTCCTGCTAGAACCTCTTTTATCCCCTCTACCTTTGCTATCACTATTTCTTGATGCTGCACGACGTGCACTTTTTTTAATCAATTTCTTCTCCATGTGGTGCCTTCTTTAGAATCCAAAACCGTGATTCCATTGGCAACCAGCTCATCCCGAATCCGATCGGACTCAGCAAAATTTTTATCAGCTCTAGCCTTGGTTCTGTTCTCTATTAAAAGATCAATCTGCTCATCACTAATACCTGCCCCGCTACCGCTATCTTCAACATCTAAATTAACCTCTGGCTTAAACTGAAAATGTTCTGTAGGTGTAGCCTGAGCCAGACCAACAACAACCCCTAAACCACGCATCACCCGGACATGGTCCAAAACAGCGGCTTTTTTATCACTGCTCTCTGCTGCTAAGAGAATTTTATTGAGCTTTTTTGCCAGTTCAAAAAGCACCGCTACCGCCTGAGGGGTGTTAAAATCATCATCCATCGACTTGAAAAACTTCTCAACATCTCCATGCAATGGGTTTCCAACTTCACTCTCAGGAGTTACTGAGGTTACATCCGGCAAACTACCAAGATATTTAGCAGCCCCGTCCAGGGCATTATATAGACGGTCCAAGCCGCCCCTTGCTCCATTTAACAGACCAAAAGAGAAATCCAACGGCGAGCGGTAGTGATTGTTGAGAATAAAAACCCGCAACACCTCGCCCCGATATGCCTTTAGAAGATCACGAATGGTAAAAAAGTTGCCCAGACTTTTGGACATTTTTTCCCGCTCACCCGCATCAGAAACCACATTGACAAAACCGTTATGCATCCAATATCTAACCCAGTCATGACCATATGTTCCCTCTGACTGGGCAATCTCATTTTCATGGTGTGGGAATATCAGATCCCGACCGCCACCATGGATATCGAATGATTCACCAAGATACTTGCTACTCATCGCCGAGCACTCAATGTGCCAGCCCGGACGACCAGGCCCCCACGGTGACGGCCACTGTGGCTCTCCAGGTTTTGCCCCTTTCCATAAGACAAAATCCAGGGGATTTTGTTTCTGGGTATTAACATCTACACGGGAACCAGCTACCAGATCAGCTAGATTTTTACCAGAGAGCAGGCCATATTTTTTAAAACGGTCTACCGCATAATAGACATCGCCACCACTCTCATAAGCCAGACCATTTTTGATAAGCTGGCCTATCATCTCCTGCATCTCAGCTAGATGTTCAGTTGCTTTTGGCTCTATATCTGGCGACTCCATGCCTAGCTCGCCCATATCATCTTGAAAAGCTTTGATATACTCCTCAGTAAGCTCACCAATCTCAATGCCCAACTCATTGGCCCGTTTGATGATTTTATCGTCAATATCGGTATAGTTACGGACATAGGTTACATCCAGCCCTCTAGCTTTTAAGTGCCGAACAATAGTATCAAACACCACCATCACCCGAGCATGACCTATGTGGCTATAGTCATAAACAGTCACCCCACAGACATAAATACCAACCTGACCCGGAACACGTGTTTCTAGAGGCTCTTTTTTGCGGCCCATGGAGTTGAAGATTTGAATAGTCATACAGCGTCCATCCCTTGATTGTTGGTCCTAAAAAAATGGATTTTGCCCTATATTTAACCAGTAAGCTAGATATCATGTCGGTTAACTGCTAAAAAAACAAACCCTATCAATAACTTTCTGGTTGAATTAGAGTGAGAAGTTGGATATAAACCAGATAATTTTTTTTAAACATAATTTAACAACACCTTAACATCTTACTAGAGAGCATCAAGTAAATGGCCCTTTTATCTAAACGTATTCAAAAAGTAAAACCGTCAGCAACGCTACAGATCACAGCTCAAGCCAAAGCCATGCGTGCGGCAGGGGAGGATGTTATTGGTCTTGGGGCCGGAGAACCTGATTTTGATACTCCTAAACATATTAAAAACGCGGCAATCAAGTCGTTAAAAGCTGGTTTTACAAAATATACCGCTGTTGGTGGTATTCCAGAACTAAAAAATGCCCTTATCAAAAAGTTCAAAAAAGATAACAACCTCACCTATGAGGCTGATCAGATTGTGGTTACTGTTGGTGGCAAGCAGGCGTTTTATAACATGGCCCAAGCCATGCTGGATGCTGGAGACGAAGTTATAATCCCTGCCCCATACTGGGTATCGTACCCGGATATGGTGCTACTGGCTGATGCCACACCTGTGATCGTCAAAACCAAAGAGGAGAACGGCTTTAAAATAACTCCTGATGAGCTAAAAAAAGCCCTTACTAAAAAAACCAAGTTGGTGGTTATAAACTCCCCATCCAACCCAACTGGCTCCGCATATACCGGTGATGAGCTGTTTGCCTTGGGCGAGGTGTTGAAAGATTATCCTGATGTCTATAACGTCTCTGACGATATCTATGAAAAAATCATCTATGATGGTTTTGAGCACTTCACCATGGCTGAAGCCTGCCCTGAAATAAAAGACCGCTCGATTATCTTAAACGGTGTAGCTAAAGCCTACTCCATGACTGGCTGGCGGATTGGTTATGCCGCAGGCCCGGTGGAGATCATCAAGGCGATGACCAAAATCCAGTCACAAAGCACCTCCTGTGCCACCTCCTTTGCCCAGGTTGCAGCAGCAGCAGCTATTGGTGGCTCGCAAAAGTGTGTCAAGCCAATGGTTAAAGCTTTCTGTAAGCGTCGGGATTATGTTGTTAAAACCCTCAATTCAATACCAGGCATCTCCTGTATCAACCCTAATGGAGCCTTTTACGTCTACCCAAATGTTGGTGGCTTAATTGGTAAAAAAACTCCTGAAGGTAAGGAGATAAAAAATACTATCGACCTTGCTGCCCACCTTTTGGAGAGCAAAGGGGTTGCTCTGGTTCCCGGCTCGGCTTTTGGCCTTGATCCATATGTTCGAATCTCTTTTGCCACCTCTATGGCTGATTTAAAAGAGGCTCTGTCTCGAATCAAGTCTGTGGCAAAAGAGCTGACTGGGGAGAAATAGAGGCTTAAGTTTGGGATATCTGTTCCAACCTCTAAATTTGGTTTTAATGTTGTTTTCTTGGGTACTAAACAAAAAAGGCCCGGTTCTGAGCTCCAGAACCGGGCCTTTTTTTATTACCTTCGCCGGGGTGCATGGAAATGCACCGATTTGCCTAGAAATACCTCCGCTGCCTCCATCATTGTCTCCGACATAGTAGGATGAGGACGAATGATTGCAGCCATATCCTTGGCACTGAACCCCTGCTCTAAAGCCATAACCCCCTCTGCGATCAACTCCCCGGCTCCATGACCGGTAATACCAACCCCCAACAACATCTCGCTCTCAGGATCAAAAATCAGTTTTGTCACCCCTTGGGTCTGCATGACTGTATGGCCTCTCCCCGACGCTGCCCAGGGAAAGCGAGCCGCTTTAACCTTAATCCCCTCTTTTCTCGCTTCACTCTCTGTCAGCCCCACCCACGCCACCTCCGGGTTGGTATAGGTAACACTTGGGATTATGGCCCTCCTGGTTGGAGCAGTCCGCCCCAAAATAGCATCCACAACCAGATGGGCATCATTTGAGGCTTTATGGGCCAGCATGGGGCCAGGGGTTAAATCACCAACTGCCCAGATCCGCTCTTCACTACTCCGAAGTCTCTCATCAACCACCACCCCACCCGGCCCGGTCTCAACAGAGGTATTCTCCAGCCCCAAATCCGCAATATTCGGCTTTCGGCCTGTTGCCACCAAAACCCGGCTAAAACTCTCTTGCGTCATCTGACCATCTTTACCGGTAAACTCCACCTCCACACCACCATCAACACTTTTCAGGTTTGATACCCTGGTGTTTAGTAAAATATTGGCAAATCGCTCTTGGAGTAGTTTTGCCAAAGGCCGGACCAGATCACGATCGGCCAATGGCAGCAAGCCGGCAGTATACTCCACCACCGTCACCTTGCTACCCAAGCCAGCATATACCGACCCCAGTTCCAGACCAATATTACCACCACCAACTACCAATAAAGAGTCCGGGATATCAGCTAAAGCCAACGCCTCGGTAGAGCCTATAACTCCAGGCAGGTCGTTATTCAACCCCGGAATACCTGAGGGCAGAGAGCCGCTGGCAATAATACAGTGCTCAAAGGTAATTTTTTCATCAGATTCGCCAGACCCCGGTTTTATCAACAGGGTTTTACCATCAATAAAGCTGGCACTACCCTGAATAAACGTAACCCCACGCAGCTTGGCCTGGCCACCCAAGCCGCTGGTTAAATTCTCAACCACCTCATCTTTCCAAGCTCTGAGCCGGTCAAGGTCGATACGTGGCGGAGCAAAATGCAGCCCCATAACAGAGGCCCTGCTGCTCTCTTCAAGAACTCCTACAGCGTGGAGCAGGGCCTTGCTGGGAATGCATCCACGGTACAAACATGTTCCCCCTGGGTTGGCAGACGGATCAATGAGCGTCACCTCCAACCCCTGCCCGGCAGCTAAAAAAGCTGCGGTATATCCACCTGGACCTGCACCAATAATTGCAACTTGTGTTGAACGGCTCATGAATTAATTCACCTATATACAGTTCTTAAAAAATCATGTAGACAATAACTAGATCATAAATCACAAAAAAAAAATAGCTATCAGATAAAACTTTTTGCTAGCTTATCTTCCAACTACAATATTTTGGAGAGCCATAAGGGATGACCTATCCCAAGCCACCACGCCACTTGACCCTATTAGCTGACGATGATCAGCTCGGTATACTGTTTATCACAGCTATCCTTCTTGCTGGCCCTGGTATTGGTCAATATATGGGCTGGAGCAACTTTTTTGGCTCGGGCGGATTGATCTCCCTGCTTCAGTTTCCTATGACCATAAGCGGATTGCTGATTTTTTGGCTCAGTTTAAAACGTCTCCTCACGCCAGGATGCCGGATAGTGCTTAGAGTCAACAACGGCGGCATCACCGATTTCCGCCTTAGTCAGCAGCCTTTCAAGTGGCAGGACATCCATAGTGTTAGCCGGCTCTCTGGCTCTTTAATTGAGCGATTACCAATTATTTTACTGGAAATTTCCCCATCCAGGCTAGCTACAGCGGATAAAACCCTATGGTATAAAGTTCTCCATTTTGCCCTTATCAGAAAAAACAGCCACCGTCTGATAATATTTTGCGGCTCCCTTGATGGTGAAACTGACAAAATTATTGAGACTATTCAAGACCATTTAAGCAACAAACAATAAGTTTTTTTGCTTGAAAATATTGGCCATCAAGGTCTATTCTCCACCACACCAACTCAACTCATAAAGCAAGTTTGCGAATAAATGCCAACACTACAGATAACCAGCCGCTGGATAGCCAGCCTGCAATATGATGTTGGCCAGTTTATGGCGAACCTACAGGTTCCTGGTCAGAGCGGTCATTTTCTTCCGTGCCTGAATGGAGCAAACCTTGTCGGACAAAAAGCGGCACTGGGTTTTAGCTGTTTTGCTCTTAAAATCTACTACACTTTGGGCCTGTGGGAGCAAATACCAGAAACCCAACAGAAAGAGTGGCTTGAGTTTATCTGCTCCTACCAAGTTCTCGATCCAGAAAACAACAACTATAGCTCGTTTATAGACCCTCACCTTTTAGCCGGAATAGCCCCATATCAGGCCGAAAGCATAAAAACAAAACTCCGTCGCTGGCTCAGAGGCGAGGCCAGACGCAACATGGTAGAAGATGCCATAAAAGCCGAAACCAAACAGGCAATTGCTACCTTGGCCCAGGTTGGTGCAGCCCCCAACCTGACCTTTTCACAATTTCCCCACAACCAGGCAGAGCTTTTGCAGCGACTCAACCAACTGCCATGGAATTTACCCTGGGTTGCCGGAGGACAGTCGGCAGCTATTGCAGTTTTTGTCACCAGCCAGGCCCACCTGATAGACAGCCTGGATTCCAGGATGCTCATTGAGACCACCAGCCAGTTTTTTACCAAGCTTGCCGACCCTGCTACCGGTGGTTATTTTCGTGGTGAAACACCAGCAAGAGGCCAGCTTATCAACGGGGCAATGAAGGTATTAAACTCACTGGACTGGTTGAAGTCTCCCATCCACTACCCGGAGAAACTTATCGACACATGCTTGGAACAGGGCCCACCTCCCGCTGGCTGTCATGTGGTGGACTGGGTATATGTGGTCCATCGCTGTCTGCTGCAAACCCAGCACCGTAAAAAAGAGATCCAGCAGCGGTGCCTTGAGATAGCCCAGATGATAAAAACCCATCAAAATAGTGATAAAGGGCTATCCTATAAACCGGGCAAAGCTCAGAGCAACTATTATGGTGCTACCATATCTGCCGGGCTGGATGAGGGAGATATTCACGGAACCTGCCTTCTAACCTGGGCCATCGCCATGATTGTTGAAATTTTAGAGATGGATATGCCGGGCTGGAAGGTTATTAGACCATGAACTATTGATAATGCCCAAGAAACCAATGGGGCGTTGCCCCCAACCCCCCATTGGGGGAGATAATCTCCCCCCAACCCCCACAGCAGTTTTTTTTCTTGGTTGGGTTTCGGGCGACGCCCCGCCTTCGACA
>JADFZU010000079.1:0-4250 GCA_015232365.1 Magnetococcales bacterium
GCCGCCAATATTTCTGGTGGCTCTATCACACTTCCAACTTCAACTGGTATTGATTGCACGTTAACTGCATGCACTACAACTATTGTAAATGATCCTTGGGGCTCTCCATATAGATATAGTTTCCATACAGATTTAGATACAGCAGTGCCAGGAACATATGTAGTTAACAATGCTACATCAACGACGGACATAGCAGTAGATTCCAACGAAATAGATATGGCCGCTGGTGATCTATTCGTTATCAAATCAGACGGCCCTGACAGAAGCCTAGCAGCATCTGGAACTGATAATATTTTATTAACTGTTACTGTTCAGGAGTTTCAAGCCTTTCTCATGCAAGATGGCTCAATGAAATCCCTAGCTGCAACTTATGAAGCCGATGCTCAAGCAGAGATAAAAATACTTAATGAGGCTGCTAAACGGCTAAATGATTATTTAATCAAATATGTTGACAACTATCCTATGGTAAATACTCCTGGCTGCGGATCTAATAGTACAGAATCTGCTACTGGTGCCCCACTTGATGGTTTGGATAGCTGCACAGATGATGATGGAATTAGCTCTACATCAAATATTTACCTGGACCCAAACAATAGTGCCGCTCCAAATATTGACCAAATGATTGGCTACGCACTGTTAGACAGTAATAACGAAACATCTTCTGCAGCAGTAGATATCCTAAGATTAAATGGATATATACAAAACAACACTCAAGTTTATCAAGATTATTGGAACAACAACTATCTATGGGACACAACATCACATCAATTCTTTAGCAGGGGGCCTATATTATCTCCAGCAGCTACTGTTGAATGCTTTGATGGGAATGATATTTCAGCAACGACAACATCAGGAAGTTTTGGCACATCAACAGGATGTGCTGGCACCAATTGATAATTATTCTTAGCCAAACAAATAGTTGCATTGGCAGAAAATGAGAGTTATCAACTAAAACAATGCAGAGGTTATCCATGCAGACCTGCCAAAATATGAAAGAAAAATATAAATACCAACAGGGTGTAACCCTGATAGAGATGGCTGTTGTCGTGGCAATTATTGGGCTGCTGGTTGGATCTGGGGTTATGATGTCTCAATCATTGATTCGTGGTATGCATGCCAAAGAGATTATGACTACCATCAAAGACCTTTCCACCGCTTCCAGGTATTTTAAAGAAAAATACCACTATCTTCCAGGTGATCTACCAGCAGCAAAAGATGATATAGCTGATATACCAGACGGGTCTACTTGTGACATTGATTATGATGCAAGCGGAACTGCAGATCAGAGAGTTATTGGTAATGGACTCATTGATTCTGCTACAGAAGAGGGATGTTTTTTTACCCATCTCGCACTTGCTGGATTTATCAGCCACGACCCATCAACACCACTACGCAGCCGTTTTGGAGCCATTCGCATCACTGCAAACAGCAATGTAAAAGCATCTAACTCTGATGTTTTATTACCTGCTGATATATTAAATGTCATTCAGTTTTCCGCTCTGCCCTGGGACATTGCTAATGAGATTGATGACACAATCGACGATGGTATTTTTGCTGTTACTGCAGGAGATAAAACTGCTGGAAATATTCAAGTTGATGTTAACTCAAGCACAGCAGGCAACCAAGGTCCAGACTCTGACATGACCAACTTGATTCCTTTTTTAGCAGCCCCTCTATAAAACCTCACTCCAGATACTCACCAACATCCACCGCATCAATCTGATGAGGCTGGAGGTAGGTGTTGGCATATTTCAGATAGATGCCGCTCTTGAGAAACAACTGAAACAGATCCGGGTCTATGTGACCGTCATCCTTCATAAAGCCCATTATTTTTACCGCTTCGCTAAGGGTTTTGGCTTTTTTGTAGGGGCGGTCCGAAGCGGTTAAGGCTTCAAAAATATCGGACATTGCTATAATTCTCGCTGGCATGCTCATCTTTGTGGCATCAAGCCCCCTGGGATAACCAGAGCCGGTCAGTGTCTCGTGGTGACCACCAGCATATTCGATAAGGTTGGCCAGCCCTTTTATCTTGGGTAGCTGCTCCAACATTAATATGGTCTGGATAACGTGTTCGTTGATTAAAAAACGGTCTTCTTCGGTTAAAGTGCCACGACTTACCGAAAGATTATGCAACTCGCCAAGGTTGGACATGCAGTCAGGGATTTTAATGTTGAATTTATGTTTTTGATCTATATCCAGCCGCTCCCCTTTAGGCCATTTGATTATATGTTCCAGCTTGTCGGCAAGTAGCTGCTCCTTGGCAGGCAGATCTGGGCTGGGGATATCGTCAAGCTGCTCAAGCTCCATATGTGATAAACCTAAACGATCACTGTAATTCCTGGCCCAACTCTCTTTAGCAATGACTTTCAACCTCTCCACCTTGTCTGGGGAGAGAAACTCGCCACCTATATTACAATCGCAAATAAAAGCGTAGGCCTCATCCAGCCACATCAGACGCTCTTGAAGCTTGTCATACTGTTCTAGTTTTGAACTACCCTTCTGAAGCCCTTTTAGATATTCAATCTCCGCATCACGGTGCAGCACCTCAAAACGCATACGGATCTCATGAATCCGGTTGTATTTGGTCTCTAGCTTTGTCGCCTTGTCAACAATATGTTCAGGGGTGGTAACCTTACCACAATCATGGAGCCAGGCCGATAAGAGAAGTTCACGCCAAGCCTCATCATCGGCCATATTAAAATCTTTAAATGGAGCTTTGCTACTCTCATGAGCCTCTCTGGCTATCTGCTCAACCAACTTGGGAACCCGTTCACAATGTCCTCCGGTATGGCTGGATTTAGCATCGATGGCACTGGCGATAACCTGAACAACCGAGTCCACCAACTCCCTATGGGCCATGATAAGGTTGTGGTTCTCCAGAGCAATTGCAGCTTGTGAGCTCAACGCACTACAGAACGACGCCATCTCCTCGGTAAAATCAACTATATCCCCAGTTTCCGGGTGCTTGGCGTTGATTAGCTGCAAAACCCCTATAATCTCCCCCTCTCGCGGCGAAAGAGGCACAGTAAGCATAGAGACAGTACGATACCCGGTAGAGCGGTCAAACATTCTAGTACCGGAGACATCAAAGCCGTGCTCATCGTTATAAATGTCGCTGATTCTGACTGTTTTACCAGTAAGAGCAACATGGGTGGAGATATTACGGTGCCGGGGTTCACCAGTATCAGGATCAAATAGAGGTATAGTAAAACTTGGCAGGACATCATCCATAGAGCGGATGGCAAAGCGGAGTTGATCGTCATCGGTGCGAATATAGAGGGTGGCAGCATCTGCATTAGCCAGCTTCTGACCACCAAAAAGAATTTTCTCTAGCAGAACGTTATGGTTCTTCTCCTTGGAAATGGCAATACTCAACTCAACCAGCTTCTCAAGTTTTGATTGAGTACCTAAAGAGTCAACCGCCTCCTGTAGTTTGCTCTCTTCCATAACCTATAAAACTGCCCTAAAATACTCTATGTATAAAAATCTATCGACTCCACCCAACAACTTTTCAACCGATATTCAGCAGTTGTTCGCACATCCCTTACACAACCTCTTAACTTACCAGACAAACCAATATGTTATGCTATTAATGCACGAACAGCTACCACCCCAAACCCATGATACCATGAATAGTAAAAGCCATGGCGGAGTTTTTGCGTTCTAAATCAAGCAGCTTTTAATAGAGATCACTTACCGCCTCGTCAACCATTAGAAATAGCTGTTTTGCCCCAAAACTTGGCAATGGTCTACCGTTGACATAAAATTCTGGAGTGGCTCTTACGTTGATAGCACGCCCATCATCTATATCCTTCTGAACCCTCTTGGCTATCTCAGCACTGTTCATATCCTCCGCCAATTTTTCTCTGTCTATACCTAGAGCATTTAACAGAGCCAGTGCTCGCATTGGCTGGGATACATGATCTATCACCCAATTTTGCTGATTGTCAAACAGTAGCTCCAAAGCTTGCCAGAATTTACCCTGAGAGTGGGCTGCCTCCAACATTTTTACCACCTGTTTAGAACCTTGATGCAGAGGTGCATAGCGTAACATCACCCTGATTTTTCCAGGATATTTTTTTATCAACTGAGTTGTTATGGGATAAAAATGGCTACAGGCTCCACAAGCAGGATCAAAAAACTCTACTACTGTAACCTTGGCATCAACAGCTCCCTTAACAGGTGCACTTATCCGCTCCATAACCTCATGGTTGACTCTAGACAAAGCCCCCTGCTCTCTGCTTTTATAA
>JADFZU010000079.1:4346-7733 GCA_015232365.1 Magnetococcales bacterium
GCTCCCTTAACAGGTGCACTTATCCGCTCCATAACCTCATGGTTGACTCTAGACAAAGCCCCCTGCTCTCTGCTTTTATAATTTTTAAAAAGTACTGCGGCGACGGCAAAAGCCAATATAAGAAGTATTGAAACGGCAACAAAAACGTTTTTTTGCTTCATGATGATTCCATCCTATGGGCATAAAACAGCAGTATGCCAACGATAGTGAATGCCAATAACGACAACATGGGAATGTGTAAAAATCCAAAAAGGGCAATATGAGTCTCTGAACAGGGAACCCCCTTTACACACGGCTGTGCACTCTCTGGTATTATACCGGCAATCAATAGAACCTGAAATAGTGCGATGGCCCAGCCTATACCGGTTAAAACTCCAGCATATCTAATCACCTTGGGATCATAGGGAAACAGACCCATGGCAATAATAATCACCATGGGATATGTGGCTATTCGCTGATACCAACAGAGAGTACAAACTGGAACCCCAACAACTTCACTAAAAAACAGGCTGCCTAAAGTCGCACCAGTAACCACAATCCAGGCAAAAAAAAGCAAGGACCAGCTACTGCTTAGATGCAGTGTTTCTTGATTATCCTCCAATTTGCCCTCCAAAGAAAACAGCCAAACCACTACCCTGATAAATTTTAAAGCATGTTCCCAAGAATGGCCTTAATACCTTCGACACCACCCATGGGCAGAGATATGTGGGGTGCTGGTACTTGATAATCTCTGGGATTGATTCTAATCAACACTCCACCAAGTTGACTAACGTAGTGCTCAGAACTCATTCGTATGGTGGGGACAGATCTTCCGGCACCAATCTCCACAACCACCAATTTTGCACCATCATTATGTAAATTGTCAAACCAGCCATGCAGACGGTTTTCTTGTTTAGCAGTGCGGGAACCATCCCAGCCCCAGTCACCAAACATAAGTATATTAGGCCGGGCCAACGCCCCACAACCAGTACATAACGGCAGATCTCCCACCGCCTTGAACTCTACCTCGTCCACCTCTATTTCAACACCATCACTACTCCAAATTCCACTGCCACACCCATTTACGCACTGCAAATGATTTATAGAACCGTGGCACTCCCATATTGAGTTATCATCAAAACCTGCTATCTGAAACTGACCATCGACATTTGATGTTAATACCCGGTATCCATATGGTTTGCTCTCACCTATATCCAAAAGTTGCGAAAAACCGATATGGGGGGTTGTGGAACGGTATAGATTAAGACGGTGGCCATAAAACGCCCATGCCAGCCTGGGATCACGATCAAACCAATCATGGTTTGCCATCTCTTCAAAGGATATACCTAGTTTGGCAATGGCCGGATACGCCCTCCAGAAACCATCCCTACCGCGAAAATCAGGCAGACCAGAGTCTACACCCATTCCTGCTCCTGCAGTTATCAATAGAGCATCAGCAGAAGTGATAGCTTGAGCAGCCGCTATACAAGAAGATTTTTGGTTTGGATTATTTTTCAAGGCGATTCCCTAAGAAGTAGCGAACCGTTACAGAGGACTAGGCAGATTAATAGCTGAATCCTGAGATAGATTTCATACACCGAGCAGTGGGCACAAAAAGCACGTCTCACCACGCCAGCCTCTTTTACAAACCTCTGCCGTTTTTATTGTACCATCAGGGCATCTATCTGACTTGAGCAGTTTAGCAACATCTCTATGAGATTGAAACGTATCCAAACTCTCCTTGAGAATTCTTATAGCTGTTCTGCCTTTGCAAGGCTCATTAAGGTGGTTAACCTCCATCTCGTCAACTGAACGGGTAAAGAGACTCCACTCACCATTACAGTCCGGCTCACCAACCCCCAATCCCTTAAGAAATTTTCTGTTTTGAACTATCAAATCTTCTTCAATACTCATCTGTACTGCACAGACACCGGTTTCTTTACATTTACACACCTCACCATCTTTGCAAATTTCCGGCTCATATTTAGACACCATAAAACCAACAGCTTTTGTATGCCGCCAATAGTTTATCAAGCTCTGAGTATTTTCAAACATCTCGCCCCCATAAAACCAAACATATACTGCTCCGAAATATTTATTCGGATAAAGCTAACATTTACAGCCAGGTATATCAACAGAAAAAGTTATCGAGACATAGAAAAAACTTTCTCATAAAATAATTTCAATCATTTTTATAACATCCATTGAAACAGAGCCACCCATGGTCCATATTCTTGATATTATTAGGTGCTGTTAATATAAAAGCCTTGCAAACTTAGAGTAGAAATAACAATTACCAACAATAAAACAATATTTTACACATTAGAAAATAGATGCATGGGTCTTCGGCTTAACTTTGCGACATATCAAGCCTGTTAACACTCCTCCCGGTAAAAACTACCAAACCTACCAGCTCTTTGAGCTTTGGAAGGAGGAGCACATACCCAACCTTTTCAAACTTTTAAAAAGGAGCAATCATTATGTCGGTTACCATCTATCACAATCCTCGCTGCAGCAAATCAAGACAGGGGTTACAACTATTAAAAGACAACAGTCAGGAGATAACTGTCGTAGAGTATTTAAAAAACCCTCCCGATCAGAAAACCCTTACAGATATTTTAGATAAACTGGGAATGGAACCTCGGGACCTAATGCGTAAAAAAGAGAAAGAGTATAAGGAGAACGGACTGCAAGACGCTTCTTTATCCCGTGAAGCACTGATTGCAGCGATGGTAAAATTTCCCAAATTAATTGAACGCCCCATAGTCGTTGCTGGCAAAAAAGTGGCTTTGGGACGGCCACCAGAAAATATCTTGGATATTATCTAACCTGGATATTTTCCGGTAATGAATATAATGGGTAAAAAAATGGCTGACAAAACTACCATCAACCCTGCTTTACATTACTCCATTAAATCTTCCCAGAGGTTTGTCATGTATACCGCCAACATTATAATTGTTTCAGGCAGTTTGGCAAACAACCCTTGTTAGGCTATGTTTAGCTCAATTATAGCAACAAACAACCAGCTCTATATTATTGCTCTGGTTCTCATCATTACCAGGGCAATAAGAGCTGCTGCCAATAGCCGCTTTTCAATCAGCTTTATCAATCTTTTTGGGACATTCTGCCATGAACTGGCCCACTTAATTGTTGGCTTTTTACTGCTGGCAAAACCAAACAAATTCTCTCTGTGGCCGACAAGACAGGCAGGTGGTGGGTTTGTCTTGGGCAGTGTCTCTTTTAGTAATTTAAGATTTTTCAACGCTATTCCAACAGCTTTCGCACCACTACTGCTGGTTATTCTCGCCTACTATGTAGAGCAAAATTTTTTCGCATTTATCCAGAAGACAACTCTCACCTATATTACAATCGCAAATAAAAGCGTAGGCCTCATCCAGCCACATCAGA